>DASXMZ010000526.1:0-11470 GCA_036495385.1 Mucilaginibacter sp.
TACCTAATGCGCCGCCAATATAATAAGCCATACGCCAATCGTACTTACCTGCAATGCCCGCAGCTACCGCGCCCAAAACACCGATCGCGGTGACAATCATTGTTCCGTATCCTCTCTTTTCCTTGCTTAATGTTTCACTGACGAGTGTAATGCCTGTTCCAAGTTCACCCGCAAGCCCTATCCCGGCAATAAAGCGGACGAAGGCATAGCTATTAATGTCATGCACCATGCCGTTTGCAAAATTTGCGAGGGAATATACAAGGATCGAACCGAAAAGAACTTTAAGGCGACCCAGTTTGTCCCCTAAAACACCCCATAATATTCCGCCTAGCATTAGTCCAAAAACCTGCATATTTATTACGTAAACCCCTTTTGAGCGTATATCTGCGTCAGCAATGCCTATATCATGCAGGCTTTTGACCCGCACTATTGAAAAGATCATCAAATCATATATATCAACAAAATAGCCTAAGGAGGCAACGATTACTAAAAGAATAATATTTCTTTTAGCGTTTTGGGGAAGGGTACCGGTCATAATTGCAATAGTAGGTTTACGTAAAGATGCAATATTTTCCCGGCAGTATGAAATAATTAAAAATATAAGATATTCTGTATCTGCAAATTAGAAACAAAAAAACCCCTGTACTATGCAGAGGTCTTTTTAAAAAATTAATGTTTTATTATGCTTTTTTTACATTCACCGCCTGTAATCCTTTTCTTCCTTCTTCTACTTCATATGTAACGCTATCGTTATCTTTAATGGCATTTACGCCCCCTTGCACATCTTTAAAGTGTACGAAAAGATCCTTTCCGTCATCAGTAACAATAAAACCATAACCTTTTTGTGTGTTAAACCATTTTACCTTTCCAGTTTTCATAAATAATATAATTGTTGTATAAAAAAATTGTGTTACAGATTAAAAAACTATATAAATCTAAAATAAATATTATTTAATATTAGTTTTATATAGAAAAACCAATCTGTTCAAAGATATAAAATAATTTATAACCAAATAAAATTATTTATTAGGTTGTGGTGTCATTCGTAAATAAGGTTTAACCTGTGTAAAACCTTTTGGAAATTTTGCCGGGATGTCTTCTGTTTTAATTGCAGGTACAACAACAACATCCTCCCCTTCTTTCCAGTCTGCAGGCGTAGCAACGCTATAATTAGCCGTCAATTGCAACGAATCAATCACCCTTAATATCTCCTGGAAGTTTCTGCCGGTGGACGCGGGATAAGTGATAATTAATTTAATTGTTTTGTCGGGAGCAATAATAAACAACGAGCGGACGGTAGCTGTTAAAGAAGCATTTGGGTGAATCATATCATACGCCAGGGCAATTTCGCGATTTTCGTCGCCGACGATAGGAAAATTCACTTCAACATTTTGTGTTTCATTAATGTCTTTTATCCATCCTTTATGCGATTCAACGGAATCAACGCTTAATGCCATTACTTTAACGTTACGCTGGTCAAATTCACTTTTTAACGAAGCTGTTTTTCCTAACTCTGTGGTACAAACCGGCGTGTAATCGGCAGGGTGCGAAAAAAGTACACCCCAGCTATTTCCAAGATATTCATAAAAATCAATCTCGCCCTCAGATGTTTTTGCTTTGAAATTTGGAGCTATATCTCCTAGTCTTAAACTCATAATCTTAATATTTATCAGGTTAATGTTTATAAAAAATTGTATACGAAGTTAATTCGAATGTTTAATAAATCAAGAGGTATTTTTAAAAAGACTACTATTTATATCAACAATATGTATAAAAAATTACCTCAACATTATAATTGAAAATTTGTTGACTATAAGTATTAAAATTTTTAGATAATAAATGGAAAAGCACACTTATAACTCCGGCATAATTGGCAACTGCGCTTATTTGGCCCACGTAAATAAAAATACGAATATCGACTGGCTTTGCTGGCCGCGATTTGACAGCACGTTTATTTTTGGGGGCTTATTGGACAAAGAAAAGGGAGGCACTTTTTCCATTTTACCTCAAGTCGATTATACTTCGCACCAGTATTACCTTGAAAACACTAATGTATTGATAACTGAAATAACGCTCCCGAATAGTGAAAAATACCGCATAACAGATTTTGCTCCCAGGTTTTATGAGCATCAGCGTTACTACAAAGCGTTGATGCTTATCCGAAAAATTGAACCTGTAGAAGGCTCCCCGAGAGTGACAGTAAAATGTGAACCTGTATCAGACTATGGAGATGTAAAGTTGACTGTGAACAGGGGCAGCAACCATATACAGTTCCTGGGCGGCGAAGAAAATATCCGTCTCACAACCAATATCCCGGTAAGTTATGTTTTTGACGAACAGCCTTTTGTAATAAATGAAAACAAATACCTGGTGCTCACCTATGGTGAACCCCTGGAGGCACCCTTAATGAGTACTATTGAGCGGTTTTTACGCGAAACCACCCAATATTGGCGTACCTGGATAAAACACTCATCCATCGCCACTTTTTATCAGCCGTTTGTGATCAGGTCAGCGCTGGCTTTAAAAATACACCAGTTTGAAGATACGGGCGCGATAGTCGCGGCAGGCACAACCAGTTTACCCGAGTCTCCAGGAAGCGGGCGAAACTGGGACTACCGCTATTGCTGGCTTCGCGACAGCTATTACGTTATTACCGCATTAAACCATATCGGCCATTTTGAAGAAATGGAAAAATACTTTGGTTATATTACCGATATATCATTTAACGAGGATACCCGTTATCAGCCTCTATATGGCATAACAGGAAAAAAAAAACTTATTGAAGATATTTTAAGCAACCTTGAAGGTTATTTAAGCAACCAACCCGTACGTGTTGGCAACCAGGCTTATGAGCATATTCAAAATGATATTTACGGTCAGGTATTGATATCCCTTTTACCACTATATACCGATCACCGCTTTATATTTTCGGAAAGAAAGGATTCGGTAAGGTGGATAGAATCGTTACTTGGTAAAATAGAACGTACTATCGACGAAAAAGACGCCGGTATTTGGGAATTCAGGAATATGGCTAACATCCATTGCTATAGTAACCTGTTTCAGTGGGCGGGTGCGTCGGCAGCCGAGAAAATGGCACGTACAATTGATAACAAAAAATTAACTGAAAAGGCAATAGCCTTGAAAAATCGCGCCGCCGAACATGTTGAAAGTTGCTATGATCCTGAACGAAAGGTATATACAAACTCGGCGGGAAGTTCGAATCTTGATGCAAGTACCTTGCAGCTCATTATGATGAATTATCTCGACCCGGCATCGGACCGCGCGAAGGATCATTTATGTGCATTAGAAAAGGAATTGAAGACACCAAACGGATTGTTTTACAGGTATTTATATAAAGATGATTTTGGCAAACCGAAAACCACTTTCCTGATCTGCGCATTCTGGTATGTGGAAGCTCTTGCCAGTGTGGGCCGACTGGATGATGCCATGCGGGAATTTGAAAACCTGCTTCAATTTTCAAATCACCTTTTGCTTTTCAGCGAAGATGTTGATGAAAACGACGGCAGCCAATGGGGTAATTTCCCACAGGCCTATAGCCACGTTGGCCTGATGAACGCCGCTTACAGGATAGCAATGAAATTAGACAGACCGATATTCTTATAGTTTCAAAATGGTATCAAGTAATTAGTATCAAGTAGCAAGTAAAGTCAGTTGGTCTTTATACTTAATACTGAGTACTTGATACCCGCCTCAAACAGCTACATTTTCAGTAAAACTTTTAAGCAATCTCCTTACTTCGGCAGGATTACGCAAATAAAACTTTGCAGCCGACAAATTGCTTCCTACTTTGATTGTGACAGCACTTTCGGGCAATGTTTTAAATAAATCTTCGTCGGTATAGTCGTCGCCAAATGCAAGAATAAAATCGTAATCTTTTTTTTCGAGGATGGTCAGCGCTGCCTTTCCCTTATTGATTTCCATGTTTTTTACCTCTAGCACCTTATCGCCCGGTAAAAGCTGGAGCCCCTTATCTGCCGCTAAATATTTTAAATTATTCATCAATTCGTTTGCCCTTAGTTCGCCGAGGCCTTTTTGGGCTTTACGATAGTGCCAGACCAATGAATAACTTTTTTCCTCAATAAAAGATCCCGGAGTTCGGTCGACGAAGGTATCCATTAACGGATAAATGTCTTTTTTCCAGCCGTCATTGAGTCCGGTAATTTTATGCCAGCTGACGTCGTTTTCTTTAAACCAGGAGCCATGTTCCGCTATAAGGTATAATTTACTGTCGCCAAACCATTTATCGAGATTTTCGTGTTTGCGTCCGCTTATTAAAACCACATCATTAGCCGGATCAGAGCTAAGATCATTAATAATTTCATATAATTCCGGGTCTGGGCTGGCCTGGTCAATATTTGAATTGAATCCAACTAGCGTGCCATCGTAATCTAAAAACAGGATTCGCCTGATTGTATTCAGATAACGATTTATGATTGATTGCGCCGTGGTGCCGCTGGCGTGCCTCGTTTGCATGGAGCGTTGGTATTGCTTTACTTCCTTTAGTTTGTCCATAAATATCTTAACCCAATGTGATATGTTGAACTTTGCTACTATCTGACGCATCGATTGCATTCGTATACGCTGTTCCTCCAGCGGCATATTGATCGCCTTTATGATAGCGTTGCATACCTCGTTAGTATTATTTGGATTAACTATCAGCGCATCAATCAGCTCCTTCGAAGCGCCCGCCATTTCACTTAAAATCAAAACGCCGTCGTTATTTATGCGGCTGGCAACAAATTCTTTACTCACCAGGTTCATTCCATCGCGCATTGGAGTAACCAGGCAGACATCGGCCGTGCTGTATAAGGCCGATAACAGTTCAATGGGCACCGATCTGTAATAATAATGTATCGGACTCCATTCTATAGTGCGATAAATTGAATTAATGTTCCCTACCCTTTTATCAATTTGATCCCTTAGCTCTGCATATTGTGGCACCGAATCGCGAGAAGGAACCACAATCATATAAAGGGCTATTTTACTATGATATTCCTTGTGATTTTGCAACAAAAGTTCAAATGCCTGCAAACGCTGCAATATACCTTTACTATAGTCGAGGCGGTCGATAGAAATAACCAGTTTACAACCTTTAAAAGTATCTTCTATAATCTTTGCCTGAGCTTGTACATCTTTTTCTAAAGGCAGCGAAGCATATTTTTTATCATCGATGCCCATTGGGAACGACTCAATGACTACCGATCGGTCTTCAACTGAAATAATATTTGCAGAGGCTGTTACCGGAAGAATTCGTGTAGCGGCATTTACGAAATGCCTGACATCATCAAAAGTATGAAAGCCTATCAGGTCAGCACCCAACATTCCGGCAAGTAATTCATCTCGCCAGGGTATAAGCCTGAACATTTCGTTGGACGGAAAAGGGATATGTTGAAAAAAGCCTATGGAAACATCTGGCAAATGGTTTCTGATCATCGCCGGTACAAGCAGCAATTGATAGTCATGTATCCATATCGTATCACCTGGTTCAACCGCTTTTAATATCGCATCGGCAAATTTTTCATTTACCAGTTTATAAAAATCCCAGTTTGACTGTTTGTAATTGGCATAAGTAGAGGCATAATAGTGAAAAACAGGCCATAATACATCGTTTGAAAAGCCTTCGTAATATTCGCTTATCTCCTGCTGGGATAAGAAAACCGGTTGCAAATTTTGTTTGGAAAGTTCTTTGGTAACATGATCCTTATCTGGGTCTTCATTAATTTCCATTCCAGGCCAACCGATCCAAATATTGTCACCTTGTTCATATATAGATCCTAAGCCGGTAGCAAGCCCCCCTTCACTGGGTGACAAACTGTATTCGTCATTATTCCTTGATATTTTTACGGGCAGTCTGTTCGATACAATTATAGTTTTTGACATTTTTAAGCATAAATTGATTATTAATAAATGCTTAACCCTATAAAGTTGTTTGAATTATAATAACAAAAAAGCCATCGGCTTTTGACCGATGGCTTGGTGATTTCATAGGTGGGTGTTATTATTTTACTTGTTTAAAGAATTCAACTTTTCCTGACCCGGTTACCCTTACCAATAATTCGTGATCGCTGTTTTTCAAATCAACAAAGTATGAAGTAGGATCAATTTCAGAATTTACTTCTTCGTTGGTTTGGTATACAATAACGTCACCTGCTACATAACCTTTATAGGTATCAGCAATTATTGCCTGGGTTTTTGCAGGGATAGCATTGTATCCAACAACCTGGGTTGTGCCTAAAAAATCACCGCTTAAATTGTAAAACGCAGTTTTCTTAGTTCCGTCGATAACAAAAGATGCCTTCTGAACATTTTTTGTCACTGACCATACTACGTCCTGCGCACCGGCAAAATCAGCAGTAAATTGGTTTTGTACCGCATAAGAAACAGTAGCGGCACTTTCATTAGCTTTTTTACCACCATCAGCAGCGAATACACTTATACTGAATAAAGCGGCGGTTGCGATTGTTAAAAATATTTTTTTCATGTTGTGTTAAATTTTAAATCCGCAACAAAAATAACAGTATATTATTAACTATTATAATAAAAGTGAATTTTTATGAATATTTCATAATAATATATGATTTTTGATGATAATTTCAAATTATCATAATCCACTTAGTGTACTTTTTACAATATCTTAATTAAAAAAGGAGCAAAAAAGGCGATGGCTTGGTCTTAACAAGCTGCCCAAGTGCGTTTTGCCGGAATATAATGTTGAAAGGTTGGAAAGTTGCGGGGTTAAAATTGTATTAAAACACTGAAATACAGAATGTTGCTTTATTGCGCCAATCTTACTTACGCAATTGGTGCTGTTTTATTAAAGTATATAAGAACCGACCGATACAATAAAAACTAACTTTACAACATTTCAACACCCGACTCACCCATTATCGGCAAAACCAGGATACAAGGTCATGCCCCCGTCCATAAAAATGGTGGTGCCGGTTATATAATCAGCTTCGTCGGATACCAGCCAGGCGGCGAGTTTACCAATATCTTCAGGTTCACCAATACGATTGTATGGAATTAGCGTCAACAATTTTGTCAATGCTTCGGGAGTATCCCATGCTCCTTTATTAATAGGAGTCTGAATTGCGCCAGGCCCAATGCCCACTACTCTTATCTTATGCGGTGCCAGTTCCTGTGCAATGGTTTTCATAAACATGCTGATGCCACCTTTACTGGTTGAATAATTTACGTGACCGGCCCACGGAATCACCTCATGCACACTGCTCATACAAATAATTTTGCCTGCGGCCTTGCTTCGTTCAGCTACCACTCCCCTGCGTATAAATTCTTTTGTGGCTTCGCGTGAGCATAAAAACTGACCCGTCAGGTTAATACCGATTACCAGGTTCCACTGGTCAATAGTCATATCAACAAACTTTGCATCCTTTTGTATACCTGCATTATTTACTAATATATCTATAGTACCGTATTGCTGATACATTTCAGCGAACATTGCTTTTACTTCATCTTCTTTGCTGATATCGGCATGAATGGCGTAAGCAACGCCACCGGCAGCAGTTATTTCGTCAACTGTTTGTTCTGCTATTTCTTGAGCGTCGACATGGTTAATGATTACGTTAGCCCCTGCGGCAGCCAAAGCCATTGCAACTCCTTTACCAATGCCGCTGTCGGCACCGGTTACGAGGGCGGATTGCCCTTTTAATGCTTGTGATGAGCTCATAGATAGATATAATTTAATTGTTTAATTAAAAACTAATACGATTCAAATGATAACATGATAAGGTCCTCAATGAAGAGACCGATAAAAGATCTACTTAGATAGTTTGCGGATAGGCAAAAAAATACTTTTTCGGATCAACGGGCAATAATACACTATTGAATAAAGAACTCCAGCCAGCACTCCAGCTTAATCTTACAGGTGATACTTTATACAAAGTGAATTGCAACTACGTGTGCAAAGATTGCTGCAATACGCCACTCGTATCCCTGATTTTTTTCTTTTTGCTATAAAAATCGAATATCCAGTAGACCAGGAAGGCCACTATTATAGCAGAAACAACAGCAACCGGGAGATTTTCAATTTTCTGATTATTTAGAAATATAAATACTGAACGATGAGTCAAATATAGGGGATAAGAAATATTCCCTAATAAATTAAAGAACTTTTTAACGCCGATAGATAAGTTAATAACGTAATGGTTAAAAAATACTACAATAAAAACAATTACTAAAGTCAAGAACTGTAAAACGTAAAAAACTAGCTCATTATGATAAAAGTCGCCTGTTTTGCCATGCTTTATATCATGCAATAACTCAATAACTGTAGTCAATGCGATGTATATAACAAAAAATACAGCTACGTTTATCGCCAGGAACTTTCTTTTTTCCGGCATTTTTGAATAAACAAAACCTGCAACCCAAATAAATGACAGCAACAATAAATTAAAACCATAACTAACTCCCGCATAATAAGGCCAATGGAATGTAGTTCGTCCAGCGATATGAATCAAAAAAGCAGCAAAGGAAATATAAATTAAAATCATTAATGTTTTGAAAGATAATTTATAAAAAACGGGTGCTAATGCATATAGCCAAACCTCCAAAGATAAACTCCAGGCGACTACGATGAATGAACTGCTGGTAAAGATTTGATTTAGAAATAAGAGGTTCAGGAGTATTATTAGAAAAAACTCTCCCGATAATAGATTTTTGGTTACCACGCAATGCAAAATAACACTTACTACATAAACCGGGTAAATTCTTTGTAGTCTTCTGTTAAAAAAGGAGGATTGATTTTTTTGAATTGAATTACCGATTGATAATCCGCTAATTAGTAAAAAACCCAAAACCGCTTCAAAAGCGCCGAATCTACTAAACCAGGGCATTATAGGATATTTGTTATGAAATATGGCCGGAATGTGTTGAAGAAGCACAATCATTGCCAAAAGAAATCTTGTTAACGCTAAAACTTCCCAATTGTAGGCTATTTTCTTCATGGTCACATTACACTTCTTAAAGTGATTTTAAGATTTGATTATGTCTCAATAAATATATTGATATTATTCAATTGTTTATTAAGCCGTTTAAAATAGATCATTATAATGCTTTTATATAACTGAGGAAAAGAAACAGTGCTTTTTTCTTATCCTCGGTCAAATCAAAATCAAGTTTGTGCATTAAATAATCTTCAAAATCAAAATCCTTTCTTTCAGGCAGTTCTTTTAATAATTCCGTCCTGTGACCAAGTCCATACTTTAATGCCTCATTAAACTCAGCAATAAAATCTGCTGGTATAGTTTTGTTAGCTATCCATGCCGCAAACACAAATGGCAAGCCGGTAAATTTTTGCCATTCTTCAGCCAGGTCGTAAACATATTTATACTGTTTCTTCTTTCCAAAAGTGCGATCCCCTATTTGCACAAAGGCGGTGTTTGGGTCAGTTGACTGCGAATAATCTGTCGCGTCCTTTTCGATCATCAGATGATCTGCTTTCCAGTAATTTTTCATCAGGACTCTGGCTAAATTATTGGAGCTGCGTGACTGCGGATCAAGCTGTAAAACTTTTATATCACTAACATCGCAATTGCTGAAAATGAATACTGAGTTTACGGCCCCAACTGCTCCGATGCAATAATCTGAAATAATTTCCCAATGCTTAAGGTTCAGTGTAGCGGCTACTGGTATTAACCCAATGTCAACCACATCGTCTATTAATTTTTGGGCGCAATCCGTAGGGTTGTCGAGGCTAAGGTCTATTTTTTGTAAGATGTCTGAATGTTTCAGGCCGTATATAAAAGGTTTGGTGTTAGTGTAGCTAACTGCTGATATTCTAATTCTATTCACAAATATTTTTAGCTTTTTAATATTTCAGGAATGTTTTAAATGTTCGGAGTTATTGAAGTCGGTAATTTCAAATTTTTCGCCGTGGTAAACAATTTTATAAAGTACCAGGTTCTGGTGAGGAAAGGTGTCCATTTCTGTTAAGGGTTTATTGGTAAGCTGGCACAAAAGCAACCGCAGTGCCCTTCCATGCATGCAAATGAGTACTGTTTTTTCTTCAGGATGACTCATTATTACTTTCAATGCTTCCTGCTGACGGGCTTTTACTTCGTTGGGGCTTTCTCCGCCCTCAAATTTTTCATCAAGTTTACCATCAAGCCAGTTACGCATAATTTGCATAAATGCAGCTTTATTTTCGGGCGAAGGTGCCTGCCCTTCATGAATGCCCCAGCCAAGTTCGTCCAGGCCAGCTAATTTTTCAAAAGGGATTCCAATATCTATAAATTGCTGAATGCTCTGCTGAGTACGTTTAAGCTCCGAAATATATATTTTATCAAATGGAACGGATTTGTAGGCTGCGAAAAACAACCTTGCTTGATTGCGACCCTCATCATTTAAATCACTATCGATACCCCGGCCTTGTATAATACCAAGTTTATTTAATTCAGTTTGTCCATGGCGGACGATATATAGGGTCTTGTTCATTTGTTCACTGGTTCATTAGTTCGTTGGTGGCGTCATTCATTATTGAGCAGTGTCCTTGGATTTAGCATTTAAACTTTCTAATACTAATGAACCATGAACTATTGAGCCAATGAACTAATTAATCACAGGCAGTTTATAAAATTGCGGCTTTACTTCGTCCGGAAACTCAAAATTGGTATAATCAGTTACCACATTATACAAGGTGTCACGCTCTATTGGTTGCCTTCCTACATTCTTTATCAATTCCACCAATTGTTTCGTGCTCATACCCGGGTGCTGCTCTTCGGCGCCTGCCATCGAATATATTTTGGTAGTATCGTCAAGTGTGCCATCTATATCGTCAACGCCAAAATTTAAAGATAGTTGGGCAGTGTTTCGGCTTATCATGGCCCAGTAAGCCTTTATGTGATCAAAGTTATCAAGGTATATGCGCGCGATGGCGTAATTCCTCAGGTCTTCCACTACTGTTGATTCCGGAACATGAGACATTTGGTTATCCTGGTTGCGGAATTTTAACGGGATAAAGGTCTGGAAACCGCCGGTTTTATCCTGTAAAGTGCGCAAACGGTCTATGTGATCAACCCTATGCCAGAATTTTTCGATATGTCCATATAGCATGGTTGCATTCGATCGTGCACCCAGTTTATGCCACTCTTCATGTATGGCAAGCCATTGATCGGCAGTACATTTATCTTTTGCTATTTGTTCCCTTATTTCAGGATGAAATATCTCCGCTCCGCCCCCAGGTATCGAACCTAAACCGGCATCGAACATCAGCCGCATGCCGGTAGCATAATCAATTTTGGCTTTCTTAAATATATAATGATATTCAACCGGTGTTAACGCCTTAATATGCAATTCGGGGCGGTGTTCCCTGATCTTGCTAAACAGGTCGCTATAAAATGCTACATCATATTGTGGTAATACGCCGCCAACTATATGTACCTCGGTAACAGGCTCGTTATCATATTTATACACCATAGCCAGCATTTCGTCC
>DASXMZ010000527.1:0-7161 GCA_036495385.1 Mucilaginibacter sp.
AACCAGCTTGTTTACGGGTATTTTAAAACCGGCGATTATAAGCTGCCTCCGGGGCTGCCGTTTGGGACTACCTATAAACAACAAATGGAGAAGGTGAAAGCCGTTATCCCCAATATATTCAAAGCCCATAAAGCTGCCCGCGATTTGATAAAACAAAAATATCCTGATGCCAAAGTAGGCGCAAATCCATTTTTATTGGGATTGCCAAAATTTTCCCGCTGGTTTGTCGACTGGGAAGTCACCAACCTCAAAGAAGCCTCGTGGGAAAAGAAGGGTTATCGCTACACCGAACACTCACCATTATGGCATACCGACGTCGATATTGTGGTGGCCATGTTAAGCATAACGCCTGAACGAAAAGACCAGGTTGATTTTTCGGAGGTTTATTATGTGGATGGACAAAGGTTGTTGACCTCAACTATAAATAAAATTGCGACTTTCGGAGACCTTGCCGGTAAGAATATTGCGGTAATAAAAGGATCCTCGGCGGAGGATACGTTTGTTAAATTCTTCCCAAATTCTAAAAGTGTAGGTTTTACCGATATAAAATCAGCCTTACAAGCGCTTGATTTAAATGCCTTAAGCGCCATACTTAATGACGAGAGCGTGCTTAAAAATTATGTAGTTGCCGAGGCCCTTAAATACAATTTCGTAGGAGAAAGATTGACCGAAGAGCGTTATGCGGTAGGTGTACCAAAGGGCAATCCATTGCTGCTTGATGCCGTGAATTTAACAGTTGAGAATTTCATTGCGCGGAACACTGGCGATAGCAATATTTACGAAAGCTACCCCGGTAAAATAACGGTACCGCGCGAAGCTTTTAGTAATAGCTCAAAGAAAAAGGTGCTTGCTTATTTAAACAGCACAAGCTTTACCCCTACCCCGTTTCAAACTGAAGGCGCCCTTCCATTAGCAGAAAAAGGGTCGCGTCTTCGCAAAATACAGGACAGGGGATATTTAAAAGTGGCTGTAAAAAAGGATGTCCCCGGTTTCGGATACTGCGATCCCAAAACAAATCAATTTACCGGGCTGGAAATAGATCTTGCAAAAAAAGTGGCTAAAACCATTTTCGGAGATGATAGCAAAATTAAATTTCTCCCCGTTACCACAAAAAAAAGAATACCGGGCATAAGCTCCATTTTCCAGGTATTTGATCCTATCCTGCAAAGTTTAAGCATCCTCACTACCATTTTTAACAGCAATTGGTGGAACCTGGGGATGGCTGGAAAATTACCCGAATTTTTATGTCCGGCGGAATGCACCCACCAGCAGGATTTTGTTGGATTTGATTATTACTGGGGAGTTAAATACTTTTTACCCCAACCATTAATCCGTCTTGGAAAAGCCTCAAAAGGAAAGTACAGTTCTGCTCCGGTTTGGCCCGGCGGCCTCTACAATTTATTAAAAGTCCACCACAAACTTTTTCCCGGCCAGGAAATCATCATCATCGAAAATGGGTGTGTTATAAATGCCTGCAATGTATCCCAGGCCGACTACCTGAAAATCCACTTTGCCCAAATACAACGGGCACTCGCCGAGGGGATGAAAATTAAGGGTTACCTGTGCTGGTCAATCACAACAAATCGCGAGTGGGGCTTAAAACTGGGGCCTGATAGTGATTTCGGTTTGTACCGTATTGACCTGGATAGCGATCCGTTATTAGTCCGCAAACCATCTCCTTCGGTAGAAGTTTATAAGAACATTATTCAATCTTTTGCCTCACCTAGACGGCAAAGCCCTCACACATCCTCTCCAAAGGAGAGGACTTAAACTTCGCGCTTTTTTTTAGCCCTCTCCTTTTGGAGAGGGTTGGGTGAGGCAAAACAGGAAAGCTATTTTAAATCAGTGTTAAAATAAGGGTTAAATTACGTATTGCTTTACTAGTTTATTGATGTAGATTTATATGATTTTTATTAATGAAGTTAAAGTGTTAGCTTTAGTAATATACTAAGAACCATTATCTTAAATCAATTTACCTAATAATTAAACTATCTTTTTCAGCAATTAACTACCCATTAATTGCGTCTATACTTTCTATCTGTTTTTGTGTTATCCCGATAGCATTCGTTTTAAATGGATTGCTATTTCATTAATAAAGGAGTTAATTTTTAAAACCTTTTTTATGCATGAATTTGATGTGATCCCATTTAATTCGCTTGATGGTTTTAACTGTAATCTTTGGAGGTTAAGGAGTAATAAACCTACCCCGAAAGGCCCTGTGTTATTAGTGCACGGCGCTGGTGTACGCAGTAATATTTTTAACGCCCCAAATGAAAAAAATATTCTCGACTCACTATCGGAAGATGGCTATGACATTTGGCTCGAAAACTGGCGCGGCAGCATAGCATGTGAAAACAACGAATGGAACCTGGATATAGTGGCAGAAAACGACCACCCCGTTGCCGTGAGGGAAGTGTGCAGACTTACCGGGTATTCAACAATTAAGGCTGTGATCCACTGCCAGGGCTCAACAAGCTTTATGATATCGGTACTGAAGGGCCTGGTGCCGGAGGTTACAACCATTGTCAGCAATGCTGTGTCGCTGCATCCTGTGGTTTCGGCTATTTCCAAAATAAAAATAAACACTCTTGTTCCATTGGTAAAACCCATTACAAGTTATCTCAATCCGCACTGGGGAGATTATGCACCTGATTTTACGTCAAAGATGTTCCGCACAATGGTTGATTTAACCCATTGGGAAAACGACACTGATGTTGGCAAATTTGTAAGCTTTACTTATGGTTACGGCCATCCGGCATTATGGGAACTGGATAATCTTTCGGATAAAACCAAAAACTGGGCCAGGGAAGAATTCGGATATGTACCCATGTCCTTTTTTGATCATATCAAAAAGTGCCTGGCGGCGGGCACACTTGTATCTGCCGATGGCAAGGTGAATTACAGTGCCGGGGAGCCGAAAACAAAGGCACGCTTTGCGTTCTTCGCCGGCAGGCTAAACAAATGTTTTAAAAGCATAAGCCAGGTAAATACCTTCAATTATTTCGACGCTTTTAAGCCTGGATTTCATAAGCTGCATTTGTACGATACCTATAGCCACCTGGATATTTTTATGGGGAAAAACTCCTATAACGATATTTTTCCGGCTATGGTTTATGAGCTGAACAATTAAAAAAACCTATTATGGGAATACCTAAACGTGTTAAAGATTATACAGGGCGCTATACCCTGGTTGATGGCATACCATTTACGATGCCTGTTTCAACCGAAGATTCGCCGGCTTTAATGGCCGCTTTTCTATGCGACTATGAAAAGGCAAATAAATTACTGCCCGGCGACGAGCTGCATGCGGTAAAATATATAAATGGGAAAGCCATTTTTATGGTTACTGTCATCAATTATCTCCATACCAACATAGGTAAATACATCGAATATAGTATAGCCATTGCCTGCACCAGGGGGATAAACCCTGCCCCGAGGATGTTACCCGCAGTGTTTATGAAATGGTATCATACCGGGCAGTACATCCTTGAGTTACCGGTAAGCACCGAAATTTCGGTAAAAGGGGGCAAAGGAATTTGGGGAATGCCTAAACACAAGGCCAACCTCGATTTCAAAATCACCGATACCATGGTATCCGCTCAATATGAACTTGACGGCAAATTTGCCTTCCGCATTGAGATCGATAAACCGGCCAAATGCAATTTCCCACTAAACGTGGGCACGGTAAACTATAGCCATTTCCGCAATATGCTGATGGCTTCGAATATTTATTTCAACTCCAAAGCAGGGATTTCCCTTGGCAAAAAAGCCAAAGGCAATTTATACATCGGCGATCATCCGCGAACAGCTTACATGCGCGATCTTGATATAGAAAGTAAACCTTTATTTACTGCGTTTATGCCTAATGCAAACGGCATACTTGATGATCATTTTGAATGCTGGTTTGTCACTTACAAAGACCAACCTGATAAAGTAACCCCCGAAGGTTTTGAAAGTGTGATCAACCTTGGGCTAAATGAAGACTGGCTGCCTGCCCCAAGCATCACTGATTACCAAAAATTTAAAATATAAATTGAATTGCTAAATCCCGTAAACCTAAAATTAACGCCTTATGAAATCACCATTTGTTCGTTTTCTGTTGATGTTAAATAACAGCTACACACTTTTTGTAAGTTCATGGCACATGGGCCTTATGGTATCGGTACTTATATTCTGGTATCCCACCTGGATAGGCCTTACCCTTGCCGGTATTCACGAAAACTTCGGCGTACCTGCACAAATTGCTACCGAGGTTTTTATAATACTGATCCCTATCATGTTTATTACCACAACTATTATGATCATTTCCGAATGGAAAACTCCTTTAAGATGGCCTGCTATATGTATTTTATTGGGTTCATTCGGATCGACCATCATGGCTAAGTATTTTTTATTTCCGCTTAATGATCAGATAGCAGCCGGAATGCCTTCGCAGGCCGCTCTTACCGAGATATTAAAAAAATGGATGGGCCTTAACGATTGGCGTGTATGTTTCAGCGTATTTACCTGGCTTTCGGCGCTTGTATTTTTCCAGATGAAAATTAAAAGTTCGCAGTCAGCATGAAATACCTTAGGATAATTAACCTGGCCATAGCGGTAATAACCATTATCTCGGGTTTAATGCAGTTGATAGCGCCGTCGTTTGTACTTAACTCGGTAGGTGTTGAAATAACGCCAACCACAAAGCAACTTTTTGCAACTATAGGTATGTTTATGATAATGTTTGGCGGATTAATTGTGCAAGCCTTATATAGCGTTCAGCAGAATGGTGCAGCGATATTATGGGGTGCGTTACAAAAAATCGGCGCTTCACTTGCTGTATTTATTGGCATTTTCCATCACTTATTTTCACCGGTAGCAGCCTTGGTTGCTTCATTCGATTTTGTTTCTTTCATACTGCTGATTATTTATTACCGTAATATTTCAAAGCTCAATTAAACCCATTGTCATGCCGATAGTGTCATCGCCTTTGAAACCAGCCCGCTCGCTTATTTTAGCCGGAGGCGGTGTGCGTTTGGCATACCACGCGGGCGTTTTGATTGCATTGGAAGAGGCTGGATTAAGTTTCAACCATGTTGATGGTACGTCGGGCGGTATTTTTGGTACGGCGATGCTGGCATCGGGTATCACCCCTAAAGAAACTGCGGTAAGATGGAGAAATCTGAATCTTGACGGTTTTATGTCGGCATTGCCCGTTAAAAAATATTTCAGGCCAGATGATTTACCCGCATTAGGAAGTGCCGACGGGATCAGGAAAAAAATATTTCCGGCGCTCGGCATTGATGTAAAAAAAATAAACACCAACACAACGTTCGACGCTACTTTCAATGTATGCAACTTCTCAACTAAATCTGTTGAGTGTATAGCTGGTAAAGATGTAAATGAAGACTACCTGATTGCAGGGATGTCCCTGCCAATATTTATGCCGGCAGTGAAAATTAATAACGACTGGTACACCGATGCTGTTTGGATTAAAGATGCCAACATGATTGAGGCAGTAAAGCGCGGCGCCGAAGAGGTTTGGCTGGTTTGGTGTATCGGCAACAGCCGCCAATATTTAAATGGCTCCTTCAATCAATATGTGCATATGATTGAAATAAGTGCAAACGGGGGAGTATACGCCGAAATTGAATGGCTCAGGGACACCAACACAAACAGGGTGCAAAAAGGCCTGAAACCAATTGACCTGCACATCATTAAACCCCAATACCCTTTACCGTTAGACCCCGACTTTTTATTTAACAAGATAAATGCAGATTCCCTGATCAATATGGGCTATGCGGATGCGAAACAGTATTTAGTTAATAAAATGGTGTTTGATAGCAGCGAAGCTACGTTTAAGTCGACCGCCATGGAAACAGTTCCGGTGAGTGTGCATTTCAGGCAGCAATTTAATGGCAAAATCAATATTGAGGGAACGTCATCCGTTGTTACTATTAATTTGTCGTTTTTTATACGAGAGGTTGAAGATCAGTATTTCTTTCAACTGTTCTCGTCCATTTTAATAAATCAGGGTGATCCGATTTCTGGCTACGACAACATTATTCAGGTTGGGGGCGCCGGAAGGCTGGATACCAGCTTTCAGTTTAATTTCAATTCGGCAATTTATTCAGCAAACATTAAAATGCAAATGCATAGCGTAGTTGATATGTTGATCGGCATGGATAATAAAACTGCCGCGGTAAACATCAGCAAAAATGGTGAGCATGGAATTGATAACCTATTCGTGCAGCCCGCTATAAACCGTTTAAAAAATTCATTTTTCCTAAATGTTAATGCCGATGCAGGCTGGTATCAGAAGTTAAAGCTGAAACGGAAATTGTTGTTGAAGTTATTTGGTTAGGCAAAAGTACACCTCACCTAAACGGCAAAGCCATCATGAATGCCTTTGAGAAACAAATAATATTATGAATAATCCTCTCCAAAGGAGAGGACTTTTAAAACATGCGAAGCTAAAACCCTCTCCTTTGGAGAGGGCAGGGTGAGGCATCATTTAAACAATTATCTATCCTGTTAAAAGTAATTTATATGAGAAAGTTATCTAAGTCAATTACAGATCTGAAACCATTTTACGATGTGGTAGTTATTGGCAGCGGCTATGGCGGAAGTATAGCGGCAAGCCGTTTTTCACGGGCCGGGCTGAAGGTTTGCCTGCTCGAAAAAGGCAAGGAATTTCAACCCGGCGAATACCCGGTAACCATAATGGAAGCCGAAGCGGAAATGCAATTAAATACAGATAACCGTAAGGCCGAAAAAAACGGCTTATACGATTTTCATGTTGGCGATGGCATAACCGTATTTAAAGGCTGTGGCCTGGGTGGCACCTCGCAGGTTAATGCGAATGTTGCTATTAAACCTGAACCCCGGGTTTTTACAGATAGCCGGTGGCCATCAGCCATCAGGAACGATATGCAAAGTCTGGAAGACGGTTATAACATGGCCTGGGATATGCTTAAGCCGGCCAAATACCCCGTGGGTACACCAAATTATCCCGAACTGGCAAAATCAAAGGCAATGAAGACTTCGGCCGAAAAAATGAAACAGCCTTTCTATTATACCGATATCAATGTAAATTTTGAAGACAAGATAAACCACGTTGGTGTTCAACAGGGCAAATGTGTTAATTGCGGCGACTGCGTAACCGGCTGCAACCATTTTGCC
>DASXMZ010000528.1:0-3756 GCA_036495385.1 Mucilaginibacter sp.
AGTATATATCAACTGCCGGAAAAAATCTAAATTTGAGCGCTTTATGAGAAAATTCCTCGGTTATATATTATCCCCTTTTGCTGCACTTGCTTTTTTCCTGATGCTGATAATTTTTCAGCCATTACAATGGATCGCTTATAGATTTTTCGGTTATACTGCCCATAAAAGAGTAGTTGATATTTTAAATCTTTGCCTTTTAAGGACGGTTTACCTTGCGGGAAACAGCGTGATTTTTATAAACAAACAAAATTTACCGATTGGCAGGCCAATTATTTTTTTGGCTAACCATCAAAGTATGTTCGATATTCCGCCCCTGATTTATTACTTGCGTAAATACCACGCTAAATTTATATCAAAAATTGAATTGACAAAGGGTATCCCATCTATATCTTTTAATTTAAAATACGGAGGCGCGGCTAATATTGACAGGAACGATCCCCGGCAGTCTATTACTGAAATAGTTAAGCTGGCTAATCGCATGAAAGAAAAAAAATGGTCGGCAGTAATATTTCCCGAAGGGACGCGCTCAAAAGACGGAAAGTTAAGACCATTTCAATCTGCCGGAGTAGCTACTATTCTAAAAAAATGTCCCGAGGCACTGCTTGTCCCAATCGCCATCAATAATTCATGGAAAATGACCCAGTATGGTTATTACCCGCTAAATACTTTTTTACGCATGACCTGGGAAGTGCTGGAGCCTATAGAACCAAGTGGACGGTCGGCGGACGAGTTGGTTAAGGAGGCAGAGGATAGGATAAAAACTTACCTAAATCGACTATAAAATGAAAAAATTATTAGTGCTGATCAGTTTGCTTTTTGCCATCGTAATTTATGCTCAAACTAAGAAACCGGCACAGACACCTGTAAGTAAAAACCTATTGTGGAAGATAAGCGGTAATGGTTTATCATCATCTTCTTATTTGTTCGGCACCAGCAATTTTGCCGGCAAGAGGTTTGCTGACAGCCTTTTCGGCATAATTGAAAAATTTAATGCTTGTAAGGTAGTTGTAAGTGAAGCTATTATTGATTCAGCGTATTTGTCTGCATTATCACATTCTATGTATTTTTCTGACAATACTCTTGATAAAATTTTGACACCGCAGGAATACAATGTTGTCGAATCATGTATAAAATCGATCAGTACAAGGCAACTGAAAAACTTAAATAATTTTAAACCAGCAGCTCTTGAATTGTATTTATTATCTAAACTATATTTCGGAGACATCACTGCGACTAATCCCGGATTAGTTAAATATTTCCAAATTGAAGGCAAAAAACGTGGCGATAAGATTGTTGGGCTTGAAACAATTGAATTTCAAATGGAATTGAACTTAAATTCGCCAATTGAAGACCAAAAAAGAAGGTTGCTTTTTACAATAAGTAAAATGGATGCCGCAAAGAAAAATATGACTGAACTAAACAGCCTCTATTATGCACAAGATATAGTTGGCATTTATAAAATGATGATGGAAGTTGATCAAGAGTTCAGTTCTATGGAAAAAGACCGACTACTTAAAGATCGAAACATTAAATGGATGGATAAAATACCATCCATAATAAACGATCAGCCCACATTTATTGCAATTGGTGCTGGACACCTTGCAGGTAATAGCGGTTTAATAAATTTGCTTCGGTCAAAGGGGTATACTGTTACTCCAGTAAAAATTTAATTTAAATATTCTTCCCGTCAATAATCTTAAAAAACTCGTCACGGTAAGTATCACCTACCGGAATAATTTTGTCTTTTATAAAAATACGGCTGCGTTCAATACTATCAATTTTATTGATGGATACAATGTATGATTTATGCACGCGGGTAAAATGCCTGGGTGGCAGGGCATCTTCCATCTTCTTCATGTTTTGCAAGGTAATTATCCTTTCGGCAGGAGTAAAAATGGAGATATAATCCTTTAATCCTTCAATAAACAGAATATCATTCAAATATACCTTCTGTATTTTGTGCTCGGTTTTAACGAAAATAAAATCACTTAAAAAATCCTGTTGAGGTTGCTGTACGGGTTCGGCTTGCATTGACTTGGCCGCAGCAGCCGAATGAGGTTGTAATATCGATTGAGCTTTTTGCACCGATTTAAAAAAACGGTCGAAAGCTATTGGTTTTAGCAGGTAGTCAATTACGTCAAGTTCATACCCCTCTAGTGCATATTGGGGATAAGCAGTTGTTAAGATCACTTTAGCTTTGCCATTTGATATCCTTAAAAACTGGATCCCGGTCAATTCAGGCATCTGCACATCTAAAAATACAAGATCGACATTCCCTTCCTGTACTAGTGTTAATGCTTCTATAGGGTTTGTTGTAGCCTTAATTAATTGCAAGAAAGGAATCTTGGAGATATAGTCCTCCAATATTTGCAGCGCCAAAGGCTCATCATCAACAACAAGGCATCTGATCATATTATAAAATTAACGATAGTTCAACGGTATAAATATCGGCTTCGTCACGGATATCCAGGTTATATTTTCCCCGGTAAAGTAAATTAAGCCGGCGTTTTACATTGCTTAGGCCGATACCGCCAGACGCGTCCCGGTTATTGGTATGTTTTTTATTTTGTAAATAAAACTGAAGGTGCGACTCCTGCACATCTATTAACATACGGATAGGCATAAGCGGGTTATTGGCTACCCCATGTTTAAAAGCATTTTCAATAAATGCTATTAGCAGCAACGGAACTATCTGCTGGTTTTCCACCTTCCCTTCAATTTTAAAATCAATATAAGCCTTATCTCCGAATCTTATTTTTTGAAGATCAATATAATTCTGCAAATACTGCAATTCTTTGGCCAAATCAACTTTGTTATCGTTACATTCATATAACATATAACGCATTATTTCCGATAGTTTCAGAATGGCTTCCGGTGTCGTTTCTGAGTGCTGATAAGCCAGTGAGTAAATGCTGTTTAAAGTGTTGAACAAAAAATGAGGGTTGATCTGTGATTTTAAAAAGGCTAGCTCGGCACTCAGGCGCTGGTTTTCGAGATCGCGCTGTATACGTTCGTTCAAAAACCAATCTATAGTAAACTTTAATACTGCGCTTAAAAACAGAAAAAACAGGCTTGTAAATACTGTACTTAAAAAATAATGTCCCAAACCCGTTAGCTGGCCTTTCATGCGCATCAGCACATATTCTTTGAAAATAAGCGCAGTACCGTATTTAATAAAAGCATATAAAACTATAGCGAACACTATAGAAACAGCATAAATACCATAGCGCTTTTTGTCGAGAAATTGTGGGATTAAAACAGCAAAGTTTAGATAAAATAAGCTGATGTTGATGATGCCATATAGAACGAATATAACCAGCAGGTCATCAACGCTCATTTTTGTATTGTTGCGGGCAAATGCGAGGCAAAACGTAATGGTAACAACCCAAAAAAATACATGCCAAAATATTTGCCAGCGGAATTTCATCAGTCCTAAATTAATATTTTGATACTGATAAAGGACATGTTTTATATGTAATACCATGCTTGATCGATGAACTGCCTGAAATCTCCGACCAACGGGTATTTTCGATTAAACAACTGTTCATCTATGAATGCTGCCTGTTGGTCTAATTCTTTTTAGCAGATAAAATCTTTAATATTTCTTTGTATCATCAAAAGACATCGCAATGAAAAAGCTAATTACAAACTCAAACCCCTTCATCTTATTATTGGTACCGGTGCTTTTCGCCATTATTATGGGGGTTAGTTACCAGTTTAAGCAAAAAAGAGAAGTCATAGTTGGCTCAACAGTAC
>DASXMZ010000529.1:0-5885 GCA_036495385.1 Mucilaginibacter sp.
GTTTCCTGGAATTCATCCTGGGTAAAACCCGAGAGTGAAAGAAAATCCAAAGCGGCTTTGGCATTCAGCCCTTTCTTTGAATTGCTCAATAAGCTGATATCATCAGTATAAAAAGGCTGGTAATTGTAAATTATCTCCGGCTCAGATGCTTTATAAAAAGTTTCAGGTTCATCCATAGGATAAGTAACCGGCTTCTTTGGCGATTTTTTGGGAGCCTTTTCTTTGGCTCCCTCCGCATTTTTTAACCCGGATGTTTTGTTATTATTTTTCTCAGCCATCACTTTTATTTTAGCTCTAAAACAAATATAGAAATTTTTCCGAGATAAAAAGAAATTTTTCCAATATTTATTACAACTCGATTTTCTCGTGCTGATACGGTATTTCCACGTCCATAAATCCTTTAGCCAATATTTTTTCTTTAAAATGCCGCTGCACTTCATATTCCCCATGAACGAGGAACAGCTTTTTTACTTTTTTTGGATCCTGCCGGGATATAAAATGGAGTAAATCTTCATAGTCGCCATGGGCGCTCATTGACTTTATAGACCGTACTTCGGCTTTCACCTCAAATAGCTCACCGAATATCATAACTTCGTGATCGCCTCTTAATAAATGGCCGCCTAACGAATTAGGCTCGGCATATCCAACCATTAAGATGGTACATTTCCCATTGCCAATGTTGTTTTTAATATGATGCTTAACTCGCCCCGCTTCGGCCATACCAGAAGCAGAAATAATCACGCACGGGGTCGGATCGTCGTTTAAAGCTTTTGACTCCTCCGTTGATTCTATAAACTTAAGTCCCTTAAAACCGAAAGGGTTAGCATCTGATTTTAAGACATCCGCAACAGATTGGTTATATGCCTCCGGATGATCCATAATTACACGCGTAGCTTTTTCAGAGAGCGGACTATCAACATAATAGTGCAGGTCGGGCAGAATGCCTTTTAACTCCAGTGCATTTAGCGCATACAATAATTCCTGGGTACGTCCTACACTAAAGGCGGGAATAATAACTTTGCCCTTTTTTATTTGGCAGGTTTGTTTTATAATTTCGAGCAGCGCATCTTCAATATTGCCGATATCCTTATGAAGCGAATCCCCGTACGTTGATTCTAATAAAATATAGTCGGCCTGCGGAAATGTCTGCGGACTCTTTAATAATATATCATTGTAACGGCCCACGTCGCCGCTAAAAGTTATATTAGTCTGTTCGCCATCCTCATTTATTAATAAACTAATGGCAGCGCTGCCAATCAAATGACCCGCATCCGTAAAATGAAATTTTATGGACGGGCTTATTTCATATACTTCGTCATACTCCACAATTTTAAATAAACGCAGCGCTTCCATTACTTGTTCTTCGGTATATAAGGGTTCTAACAATGGTATTCCCCTTTTAATTCTATGTTTATTGCTGTATTCAGTATCCTGATCTTGTATTCTTGCTGAATCCATTAAAAGTATACGGCAAAGATCCATCGTGGGCGAGGTACAAAATATGGGTCCGTTAAAGCCCTGCGCCGCCAGTCGGGGTATTAAACCGCAATGATCAATATGCGCGTGCGATAATATCATATAATCAATCTTAGCCGGATTAAAACCAAAGCGCTCGTTCAAATCTTCACCATGCTCACCCATTCCCTGGAACATGCCGCAATCTAGTAGAATACGAGTACCGTCCTTAATCTCAACGATATGCTTACTGCCGGTAACCGTGCGGGCAGCACCATGAAAAGTTATTGTCATTTTAATTATATTGTATTGATAATAAGATATTTAGACTAATTTTAAAATAAACTAAAAATTTAGTTGTTAAATTGAGACTAATGTTTTAGTTTTGATTAACCAATTAACTATAGCTAATTAAGTTTATTTGAAGGTAGTAATTGCTTCTGAAGTTCCAAATTATTCTCCGCCGAATCAACTTAATTTTTCTTAACTAAATACAATGGAAATTAAAGAACTAACCCGAGCAGAAGAGCAGATAATGCAGATACTTTGGCAACTGCAAAAAGGGTATGTGAAAGACGTGATCGATTTGCTGCCGCGGCCCAAACCAGCGTATAATACGGTGTCAACCATCATCAGGATATTAGAAACTAAAGGTTTTGTAGGGCATACAGCTTATGGCAAAAGTCACGAATATCATCCGGTGATCAGCAAGGAGCAGTATCAGAATTTCGCAACGGATAAATTAATGAGCGGCTATTTCGACAATTCGGTAAAGCGGATGTTTTCCTATTTTGTAAAAAAGGAAAAAATTGACCTGAAAGAAGCCGACGAGATAATGAAACTGATTGAAAAACTTAAAGAAAAATAATCATGACCTGGTGGCATTATTTATTGCTGGTAAATATTTACCTGCTTTTGTTTTACGGTTTTTATGCTTTGCTATTGCGAAGGGAAACATTTTTTCAGCTTAACCGCGTTTACCTTATTTCGGCCGCATTGTTATCCTTTTTTATCCCGCTTATGCAGTCTGAGTGGGTTAAAAACCTCTTTATCACTCAACAGGTAAAGTATACGCTATACAGCAGCCCGGTAATGCTGCTTCAGTTTAAGCCTGGTAATGATAATTCCGTAACTATCGGCCAGATATGGCTAATTATTTACCTGATGGGGATTTCATTTTTAATTGGCAGGTTTATCTGGCAACTCATTTCTTTAAATAAAATAATTAATAGCCCGGAATATTCTGCACCCTATTCATTCTTTAAAAAGATAAAATTGGATAATGGCCATGCGGATCACCAAATTATTGCTACACACGAAAACGTGCATGCCCGGCAGTGGCATTCGGCTGATGTGCTGCTGGCCGAAGCGGTGATGATTATTAACTGGTTTAACCCTGTTGTTTATCTCTATCGTTTAAGTATCAAACATATCCATGAATTTATCGCCGACAGGCAAGCACTCGAGTCGGGAACTAACAAAGCGGATTACGCCTTACTATTACTTAGTCAAACGTTCAATACTCCATCACATCAATTAGTTAACCCCTTTTTTAATCACAGTTTATTAAAACAACGTATTCAAATGCTTCAAAAAAACAAATCAAACCGAACAACCCTTATCAAATACGGGTTATCAGCGCCATTATTCGCGTTGATGCTAATTTTATCATCAGCCACAGTAAACAACAGTAAAACTGTTCGTTTTTTTAACAAAAAAACCGACCAGATATTTTTAACAACCACCTCTGATTATGCAATTCATCATAAACAAGGGCTTGCTTTATCCATTACTCCCGGCGCCGGGGATAAACTTCCAGAAAAGAGCCTTAAGAAGCCTTTGGTTTTACCGATCAGCGATACGGTACCCACGAAATCCAATAAAGTTTTTACTTCTGTTGAACAGGTACCCGAATTTCCCGGTGGAATAAATGCGTTTTATGAGTTCTTAAGCAAAAACATAAAATACCCTGGCGAAAGCCGCCAAAAAGGAATTCAGGGAAAGGTAATAATAAGTTTTATAGTTGAAATGGATGGCGAATTAACCAATTTTGAGGTTAAAAAGAGCGTTGCCGACGACATCGACCAAGAGGCGTTGCGGGTATTAAAAATGTCGCCCAAATGGAAGCCAGGGGTTCAAAACGGCCTACCGGTAAGGGTTGCCTATACCGTGCCAATTTCATTTAGTATAGCTGATGCAAAATCAAAACCAACTGAAAATAAAACCGGGGCAGTAAAAGACAGTAATATCAGTCCAAGTACCATTTTGATAACAAAAGGTGACGGCGCTTCAATCGCAGATACCAGCAAGAAAAACTTTACAGTGAATCTCCAGGATGCTGCAAGGAAGCCAATATATATACTGGACGGAAAGGAAATAAAAGATTTAAGCGGTGTAAATCCGAACACCATCGAAAGCATAAGCGTACTTAAAGATGAATCTGCTACTAAATTATATGGCCCTATTGGCAGTAACGGGGTAGTGATAATCACCACAAAAAAGAGTTTACTAAAACCGGATCCTATTAAATAAGAATCAAAAGTTTTAATTAGTGCATAGCCCGAAGGTTCGCCAAGTTGATATAATTTGTTTGTCTGGATTATTTTTTACATTTATATAAAAATCTATTCACATGAACTGGAAAATTATTTTTCAATTATCAATCTTCGGGCTGATAATGGCCTTCGGCACCGTATCGCTGATACCCGAAAAAGTAGAACCTGCTTTTTGGCTGGTGATCTTTATTTTCTGTGCTTACGTCCTAGCTAAAGTCTGCCCCGGTAAATACTTTTTACATGGCTTTTTAGTAAGCATGGTTAATTGTATATGGATCACGGCTGTTCATATCGCATTCCGACAAACTTATGTAGCAAACCATCCGCAGGCGGCATCAATGGGAGCTAATATGCCGGCTTTTCTTGCCGTACACCCGCGTTTGGCCATGGTTATAATGGGCCCTGTTTTTGGAGCGATGTCTGGGATAATTTTAGGACTGTTTTCGTTCGTGGCCTCAAAAATTGTAAAAAAGAACGTGATGGTCTAACAGATGATAATCTGAAACCAGTTATTTCTACCTTACTAAATCGAGTCTTCACGCTAAGCTTTTAACGTTATCTATCTATGAAATATCGGGTTAAAACCGATAAGATAGGTTACGTTTTTGTCGATAGAATTAACGTCGAAATTATTTTCTGTTTTGCTTGTCGTAAGCAGTAATTTCGATTTAACCAACCTGAACAATTCAAATAAAGCTTCCTGTGCCGGATGCGCCGATACAGTCGGGTAATAATTCTTCTCTATTTTTATTTTTTGTGCATCGGTCACCAGGCTAAATTCCCAGCCATCGAGCGTGCTTTGGCCAAACTCGCTTGCGCAATTTTTTACATCATAAATATATTCACGGGCCTGTGATTCTACTGAGTTACTGATCATTATTTTTTCTTTTTGCCTGCTTCAGCTATGGGTTTCACTACATTTCCTTTGCCCGACTGATAATCGGACGGAGCCTTTTTGGCAAGTGGATTAGCGGGCTTCTTTTTCTCTTTTACGTTTTGTCTGTCTTTGCTCATTGTTTTCTGATATTTAATAGTTTAAGAAGAGGAACCAAATCGAGCAGTATCTCCGGTGTTGAAAACCTCTATCCAGGTACTCGATTTTTAATTTAAAAGTTTGCTTTATCGTTGGAAGTATAAATTCCTTTAGAATTTAATAAATGTACGTTTTTACAACAAGCAAAACGAATAATATCATCGTTGAATAATAACGGATTATAGTGCGGCATGGTATAATGAAAAATTATAAATAAAGAGCCTGCAGATAATCTCTATTTTTATACCTTTGACGACAATTATATATAAAGATTCATTTATTAAAGAAACGATTAAATAGTTAATATAAACAGATTATGAAGCCTTTTATTCCAACAGCATTTTACGGAGTTTTAAATTATATACTTGCCGTGGTACTTATAGCCTCACCGTGGTTATTTGATTACGCCAGTCATTTTGACAATGGTAATGGTCATATATCAAGTGCAGCTTTGCTTATTCCAATATATATGGGATGGCTGCAATTGATCATGGCCATTTTTGTAGATAACGAAACCGGCTTCGTAAAACAATTCCCCATGCAAATGCACCTGGTAATTGACGTAGTTATGGGTTTCATATTGGCAGTGTCGCCTTGGTTGTGGAGCTTTGCTTCGCCAAAGGGCTCTTCATCAGGGGTGTTTTTACATCAATTGCTATTGGGATTACTTTTGTTTTGCCTGGGCCTTTTTACAAAGAAATCGCCTTTTACAACCAAAGCTCATCAATCAGCTCCTGAAGGTATATACACCTCAACAGATTCAACTGAAGGCAGATTAAGTATATAAATAAAGTATTTAATTTTTGATAAACCGGCTTGGGCTAATACCCTGGCCGGTTTTT
>DASXMZ010000530.1:0-3136 GCA_036495385.1 Mucilaginibacter sp.
GCCGGTCAAACAGCTGACACAATTGATT
This sequence comes from Mucilaginibacter sp., assembly GCA_036495385.1. GTDB lineage: Bacteria > Bacteroidota > Bacteroidia > Sphingobacteriales > Sphingobacteriaceae > Mucilaginibacter. The sequence goes on from DASXMZ010000530.1 coordinate 29, forward strand.
TGGCTTTCGAGATAAGAGATACTGGTATAGGCATATCTGAAGAGAAACTTGCACAATTGTTTAAACCTTTTGTGCAGCTCGATTCATCGACAACGCGCAGGTACGGCGGCACAGGTTTAGGCCTGGCTATTACCAAACGCCTTATAGAGTTACAGGGCGGAGAAATTAAAGTAAAAAGTGCATTGGGGGAAGGGACGGAGTTTAACTTTAACATTAAATGCAAAACGCATGAAGGTGAAAATCATCAACCGGTTTCAACTCCCGATTTCGACGGAAAGCGCATTTTAATTGTTGACGATAATGAAACGCAGTTGAAAGTTTTAAAAGCGACGTTGAATTTATGGAATTTACGGGTTACTACTTCAACATCCGGTGCCGAAGCGATAAAGCTGCTTCAATTACCGGAGGCTTTTGATATGGTAATTACCGACATGCAAATGCCGGGAATAAATGGGCTTGAGCTTAGCCGGCATATAAAGAAAATCAACCAAAATATTCCTATTATATTGCTCAGTTCATTGGGGGACGACAACCAGGCAAAATATCCTGAATTATTTATAGCAACATTAACCAAGCCAATTAAATGCCGCTTACTAGGCAGTGCATTACAGGCAGAGTTTAAAAATCAGCCATCTGTGACTATTAAGGAAGTTAAGGCCGTTTCAACTTTATCCGCTGATTTTGCTTTAAGCCATCCGCTAAACCTTTTAATAGCAGAAGATAACTTAATGAACCAGAAGCTCATCATAAGAATTTTAAACAAATTGGGATATGAGCCAGAGCTGGCTAATAATGGTCTTGAAGTATTGGACTTTCTCGCCGAAAAACCATATGACGTCATATTGATGGATATTCAAATGCCGGAAATGGACGGCCTTGAAACTACGCAAAGTATCCGCAAGAACTATTCAATGGAGCAACCCTATATTATTGCCATGACCGCCAATGCATTACCCGAAGACCGGATTGATTGCTTTAATGCAGGAATGAACAATTACATTTCCAAACCACTCAAGCTGGATACGCTTATTTCTATATTGCAGGACGCTTATTACACCAAAGTTTTGGTAACTAAATAAACATCGTTGTTATTTTATAAACAAAGTTTTCAATTTTCATCGGACCAGCCTCGCTAGTTCACTACCTATTAAGCCACATATTGCGGCGAATAAAGTGACGAAGACAGCAGTTGACACCCATCTGGATATAGAAGGATTATTATTTAAATTACCTGTATTAGCCTTAAGCACTATTGAAGTTTTCCAACCTATAGTGGCGTCAAAAAAACCAACAAGCGCTGAAAGTACTATGCCGGCTATTTGATCTGCTTCGCGGGTGCCGAGAAATCCAACTGTAGCGTATATAATAAACGACAAAGGAGCCAACCGCGCATAATTAAAGTTGAAGCGTCTTGATGCAATTGATGAAATGACATCAAGAACCAATACTATAAGACAACTTGATAATAATAAAATATAAATTGGATTCATCATTAAGGTATAGTCCGATGAAGATAGACAATTTAATTAAGAAAGCGGCGCGGAAGGGGATGTCGAAATAAACTATATCAGCGGCAAGACAATTTGCAAACGATGACCAATAACGCAAAAACAATTCGCAGGTTATCTATTAAACTCAACGGCCACAGAATCCGGCCCGAGCAGTTTTAGGTAATGATCATCCAGTTTTTGCACCACAAAACTTGTATATGGTTGGTTGCCCTGGTACGACGTAAAGATGGTATCTCCTTTTATGAAATATTGCTCAGGTATACTTTCACCGTCATCCAAAGCAAATGCTTCCTCGGTGATATTGAGTTTGGTAGTGCCGTCTTTTGAATGCCAGCTACCCTTTAATTTATTTTTCACCGGGTTTGAACAAGCTACGATTAGTAACACCGACGCGCACATTACATGCACAAATATTAAAGAAAACTTTTTCATAATAGTATAATTTAAGTCTTAAGTCCACAGTATTTAGTCTTAAGTCGCAAATCAACGACTTCAGACTGCCGACTTAGAACTGCTGACTTACTTGTGCTTGTCCGTTAACTCCGACGCTTTCAAATATACCCGATGTCCTTTTTTGTCGATGTAATAGTAATGTGAGTCCTTATTAATATAAATTGTTTGTCCCTGCGGGCCGCACTTGCCTTCATATTTTTTATCAACAATTGCCGCATCTCCGCTTGCAGCGGCGTGGGCAGTTGCGTTGCCAACATCACTGGCAGTTTTATCAATCTTATGACCGAGTGTCGAGTCCTTTTTTGTTTGCGCGTATCCTTGGGTAAAGGAGAAAATGCCTGCGGCAACCAGCGCAGCTTTTAGTACGTTTTTCATAGGTAGTTTGTTTCTAAGCTGTTACAAAACAACCGCAATCTGTTTTTAAAATAAAAACAGATTGCCAAAGTTTCTTTGTAACACGTGGTTAATATTGAAATTAACTCAAATGTTCTGCCAAATGCTTCATTTCGAGGGATGGGGAGCGTTTTTGATATAAAATGGCGTAAACAGCATCGCAAACGGGCATAAACACGTTGTATTGTTTGTTAACCTGGTGTAGACAATTTACTGCATAATAGCCTTCGGCTATCATATTCATTTCCAACTGTGCCGATTTTACCGTATATCCTTTGCCAATCATATTGCCAAAAGTACGGTTACGGCTAAACTGCGAATATGCGGTAACCATCAAATCGCCGAGGTAGGCCGATTCTTTTATATCGCGGTTTATGGGGTGTACGGCGGCCACAAAGCGTTCCAATTCGCGGATGGCATTTGATATTAAAACCGCCTGGAAATTGTCGCCATATCCTACTGCGTGACAAATACCGCTTGCAATGGCGTAAATGTTTTTTAAAACTGCGCCGTATTCGGTACCATAAATATCATCTGATATTATTGTTTTAATGTACCGGGTATTGATCATTCCGGCAAATTCAGCAGCCAGTTCGGTATCGCGCGAAGCAATAGTGAGATAGGACAATTTTTCGAGGGCTACCTCTTCTGCGTGGCAAGGCCCGCTTATCACAACAAAGTTTTCGAAAGAAACACTGAAATGCTGATTTAAAAATTCACCGATTATTTGATTTTCATCGGGCACTATACC
>DASXMZ010000531.1:0-16262 GCA_036495385.1 Mucilaginibacter sp.
ACCCTAAAAGCCCTTTATTGTCAGTTGCTACATCCCATTTTAAAACCGGAGAGGAAAGTTTTTGATATGTTACGTGTGCCGGAATTGATGGCGGTATCTTGTCAGGAACTAAACGATTGGTGCAATTGATCAGTGCCCTGAAATTGTGGTATGTGCCTTTCCAAATTTGTCCTTTCAAGGCCATTTTTTGGTTAGGTTCTTTATCCAATCCGCCCTGGTACCAGTCGCCGTGTACGTGGTCTATCAGGTAAGTTTGCACGTATTGCCACTGCTGTTTAAACTTTTCTGCGTATTGCTGCGGATCGTTGGGGTATTTATCAGCCATTAATAAGAGCGTATTTAAGCCTTCAGCCTGGGCCCACCAGTTTTTAGTATCTAAGATAATAGTTATGCCGGGTTTATCTTTAAAATAATATCCGCCATCATAAAAACCGCCGACTTTAAAATCCCAGCCGTTTGTTAGGGCGTCATCGAGCATCCTTTTAGCAACACGGTTGGTTAGTGTATCGTCCTCTATACCCAATATGTGCGATGCTTCGAGCATCAAATAAGCCGTTTCAACATTATGCCCAAATGATACGTAATCAAGATTCTTGTGCTTTAAGAAAACTGCATAACTTGAATCTTTGTATGACACAGGCGTCCAGTCGGGCTGAAAAAATAGTATCAGGTCGCCTCTTTTATCTGTAATAACATCGCGCACCAGTAGCAGCATTTCCTGCAACCGAACTCTTAATAAACTGTCGGGCCAAACGGTATACAATTCCGAAAATGATTCAAGTAGGTGTATTGAAGTATTTTGATCTTTATAACCGGTCTCGGCTGTTGTGGGTACAGCGGCAGTCCTTTTTATCGGCGTGCCATCCCTTTCCATATGCTGATAATAACCTTTATAAATTGGATCGTGGCTATGGGTTTCCAACCAATGGAATTCTTTAATTGCCAAATTTAAAGCGCTTGTATCACCCGTGCTTTGATAATAGGCTGCCAATGCGTACAAGCCGAACGAATTTCCATAAGCTTCCTTGGGAGCGAAGCTGCCTGGTTTCGGATTTCCTTGCCTGTCGGTATAAGTATAAAAACCGCCATATTGCTTATCCCACATTTTATCTCTCAGAAACTTGAAGCCGGATTCTTCGCCCTTTTTATACCAGCTCACAGAGGGGAATAATTCGGCAGCCTTTGCATTACTCCAGGTATGCCTTGCCTGGGTGACCACCATTTTGTCCTGGTTTCCCTGGGGTTTAAAATCATAGGTGAATGTACTCAAAAAACCGCCGTCGACCGTATCAATCGATGCAGGGTACCATGGTTTCAGCAATTCATCAACCATTGATTTTTTCATTTCGGTGTATATGTCCAAACGCCAGCTCTGATCACTTTTTTTTTCCTGGGCCGTTAATGAGTTGATAGATAGAAAGAAAAGAAAAAATACGGGAATTGATAATTTCATAGAATTTTGACCTGGCCATATTGCAATTTATGGCATTTATATAATAATACCGGTTTGATTTTTATCGGCAGTTTAACCGAACTAAAACTAGTCAAATCAAAACAATCCGCTTATTTATTACTACCTCAAAATATGCAAATACTAACACAATCTTAGCATAAATCCTCATGGGTTGATTTATTCAGTAAATTGAGCCGTTTTAATGCTGAATGATATTAAAATTGTCAACATCAATCTTGTATTTCCGTAATTACTATGTGCTTTAAAAAATTAATACCCCTATTTTATTTGTTCTTGCTTTTATTGGCGCAGGTTTCTATTGTTAACGCCCAGGAAAAGAAGAGTGCCGGCGTAATGAAACTAAACAGTCTCGAATACCTGGAATATAAAGGTGTTAACGTAATGTTAGCACATGATTTTTATCCCGAAGGTCATCAGGGAGGAGTAGGGATAATTCAGAATGGCATGCGGGTAGCCACCAATGGCGACATCAGACTGGAACCTACACCCGGACAATGGCAGCCGATACCCAAAGTTGGAAAACGCATGGTGAACGCGAAAAAGGAACAGATAAGTGTTCACATGAGTTTCCCCGATTCATCTATCAATCGTAAAGGTTTTAACCCTGTAATTTATCCAGACCTTAAGTTTGGCTATACCACGAGGGTTGAACCTGCTGGAAAAGGTTTCAGGATTATAGTTGACCTTGACAAGCCGCTGCCCGATAGTTGGATTGGCAAAGTGGGATTTAATATGGAATTATATCCGGGCATATTATTTGGCAAATCATATTATGCAGATAAGCAATTTGGCATATTTCCGCAACAGCCCAATGGCCCTATGTTCAAAGATGGAGACGGCGAGTTGCAGGTAACGCCCATGGCCGAAGGTAAAAAACTCATCGTGGCTCCGGAATCGGAAAGCCAGCGAATGACAATAGAAAACGAAGGCCCCGGTAATTTACAATTACTCGATGGACGCGGTAAGCACAATAACGGTTGGTTTGTGGTAAGATCGCTAATATCAAAAGGAGCTACTAAAAATGCCATTGTATGGCTGGTAACACCACATGCTATTGAAAACTGGCAATCAGAGCCGGTAGTACAGGTTTCACAAATTGGCTATCATCCCAATCAGTCAAAAATCGCTGTTATAGAACTGGATAAAAATGACAAACGGAAAATTCAGCCCGAACTGTTAAGGATAGATGAGAATGGTGGGCTAAAAACTGTTTTAAAAGCTGATGCAAAAGTTTGGGGCTACTTTTTGCGTTACAATTACCTGCAGTTTGATTTCTCAAAAATAAAAAATGAAGGAATGTACATGATACGCTACGGGAAGGTGCAGACTCATCCTTTCCAAATAAGCCGTACGGTATATGATCGGAATGTTTGGCAACCAACGCTTGAGTATTTTTTGCCTGTGCAAATGTGCCATATGCGTGTAAATGATAAATACAGGGTTTGGCATGGCCTGTGTCACATGGACGATGCAAGGATGGCGCCAACCGACTCGAATCATTTTGACGGTTATATACAGGGACATTCAACATTAAATAAGTATAAATCCGGTGAGACGATACCCTTCTTAAACCAGGGTGCCTGGCACGACGCGGGCGACTTTGATATAAGGATAGAGTCGCAGGCCGAAACCGTTCATGGATTAAGTTTGGCTTACGAGCTTTTTAATGTTCAATATGATAATACGACCATCGACCAAACTAACCATATTGTAGAAATACAGCAGCCTGACGGCAAACCTGACATTTTACAACAAGTTGAACACGGATTGTTATCGATAGTGGGAAGCTACAGGGCCATCGGGCAATTCTATCGTGGTATAATAGAGCCAACAAAACGGCAATACACCACATTAGGCGATCCGGCTAATATTACCGACAACAAATTCTTTAAAACTCCTGCAAACGGGAGTCCTGTTCCAGCCGTAGGATTACCAGGCTCTCCCGATGACCGTTGGGTATTTACCGAGGTAAATCCTTCGCGTGAATTGGAAGTGGCGGCTTCATTAGCCGCGGCGGCAAGGGTAATGGAGGGTTTTAATGATACCCTGGCAACGCAATGCCTCACCATTGCAAAGGCGGTTTGGATGAAGGATGAGAAGGCAAATCCCTTACAAAAATTAGGTTTAGCGGTAGAATTGCTTCAAACAACAAAAGAAAAACAATATGCCGACTTTCTTATCGATAATCAGCAGGAGATTGCCCGAAATATGGCACGCATCGGCTGGTTAGCCGCCCGTTCCGTGGCGTTAGTCAACAATCAGCAATATACCAATACAATTACACCGGCTGCTGCAAAGCTTTTTGAGCAGATTAAAAGTGAAGGAAGCAAAACACCTTATGGGGTGCCTTATAAGCCAAATATTTGGGGCGCCGGATGGGATATACAGAACTTTGGTTATAAGGAATATTTCTTATATACAGCTTTCCCTAAAATATTTTCAAAAGACTATATGTTGAGCGCTATAAATTTCATACTAGGATGTCATCCCGGGTCAAATACATCTTCGTTTGTTTCTGGTGTGGGCGCTGAATCGATGATTCCGGGATATGGGTTTAACAGGGCCGATTGGTCGTACATACCCGGTGGCGTCACTTCCGGAACAGCACTGATACGTCCGGACTTTCCTGAATTATTAAAATGGCCATATTTATGGCAGCAGGGTGAGTATGTTTTAGGCGGCGGTACCAGCGATTACCTGTTTTTAATCCTGGCTGCTGATCACATTTTGAAAAATTAATGTTTTTTAACAAAACCGTTAGCCCTGTATTGCTTTAGTAAAAGCGCGGGAGAGCTGTTTTCTATTTTTTTGTTAAATATTTCCAGTAACAACGAATTTAACTCCGACCCCGACAAGCGTTCGGCCAACAATTCCGCAATGTTTGGGATACCTATTTTTTGTTCAATATTTTTAACAATTTCATCCTTCATACTCGTTGATCGCGATCAACGAAAATAATAAAACTGGCTCTATTGTTTTACTACTTGCGTTGTCGATAAACAAAATACATTTTTGGCGTTTAATTTAAAAACAGCGCCATGAAAATATACCAGCAAACACTGCGGTTGAGCGAAAGGAAAAGAGGATTTCACTTAATAACTACGGAAATTTTAAAAGCGTTGCCGCAAATTGGAGAAATAAACACCGGTATTTGCCAGGTGTTTATACAACATACATCGGCCTCAGTGTTGATAAACGAGAACGCTGACCCAACAGTGAGAAAAGATTTTGAAACATTTTTTAATAAGACTGTTCCCGAAAACGATCCAGGCTATGTGCATAATGATGAAGGCCCTGACGATATGCCAGCGCATTTGAAAACTGCCTTGTTGGGTTGTTCAGTAATGATCCCGATTCATAATGGGCGATTGGCCTTGGGTACCTGGCAGGGCATTTATTTGTGCGAACATCGTAACCACGGCCACGAAAGGAACCTTATGCTAACCGCCTGGGGAGAATAAGTACAGATAAAAAATGTTTTGGGAGGCATAATACTAATTTTTGTAATTTTATTGACCGCCAATAGTCAACTGAATTTATAATCTATCTTAAGAATTAAAAAATGAGCCTGGTAAATAAATGTTTACTGATGTTATTTATTTGCTGCCGGTTTAACTTTGCCGGCCACACACAAGATAAAACAATTCAATTACCTGGCATTCCTTATCCACTTTCATGGGAAAATAAGCCTTTAAATTACTCGGTTAATGGAGCGGTTTTAACGATGGAGTCGGGCGCGAAGACCGATATGTTTAGGGATCCAAATGTTACTTACAATACGGATAACGCTCCCAAGCTGTTTTTTACAGCCGACAACGACTTTGTTTTAACTGCGCGTATTGAACATGCTTTTTCGTTTAAATGGGATGGCGGCGCCATTGTTTTGAAAGCAGATGCCCTGCACTGGATAAAATTTTGTTTTGAGAAAGATTATACCGGGATGCACAGGGTGGTGAGCGTTGTTACCAACGATATTTCTGACGATTGTAATTCAGTTGCTTTAACCCAAAACTTTGTTTATTATAAAATGGCAAAAGCCGCAAATGTGATTACCTTATATTTTTCGAATGACGGAAAAAAATGGTTTTTGATCAGGCATTTACAATTCAATGCAAAAGGACCATTGAAACTTGGGTTTTTATCACAATCACCAACAGGTACGCATAATAAGGTTACATTTTCTGACATTACCTACCAGCATAAGAAAATCAAGGACCCATATATTGGGGAGTAAATTCCTTTTGCAATAACTTTTTAAATAAAATTAACAAGTTGACTTGATAACGGATTTGATACATAAAATTGATGTCCTGAGTTTTTTAATCGTTTATATTTGGCTTATAGCCCAACCAGGGCTAACCAATATGAAACCATTATTTTTTACCGTTATTATCAGCCTTTCGGCATTAGTGGCTAAAAGCCAATCAAGCATAATAGGGCAGACCGAGATAACAAAGTGGCAGTATGGAAAAACGGGTGCTGTTTCCATTACGTACGACGATGGCTCGTACCACCAGTTTTCCAGGGCGCTTCCGATAATGCAACGCTTAAAGATGCCTGCAACTTTCTTTGTAATTACAGGTGGGTTACCCGGTTCAAAGTATCAGGGCAAGTTTATCGGCAGGCCGGTTAAAGAAATTATAGCTGAATCGGCGACTATCCCAACCAATGATCAAAATTTTTTGGAGCGCTGCTCCGCAACAGGATATTTAGGGTACAAAGGCACAATTACCTATGTTACCAGGGCGGCAAGTGCCTACGATTCGAAAAGGACAGCCCAGGCATACAAATTAATGGATGAAGTATATCAAAAAGTAAGAAATGGCGAATTGCAGCCTGGCTACCAGCCATGTGATGAATATTTGCAGGAAAAAGGTTCAACCTGGGATGATTTTAGAAAGTATGCAGCCGAAGGATATGAAATTGCCAGTCACTCCATTACCCATGCAAGTATGCCCGGGCTTGATTCGGTAAATATCGTTTATGAGCTTGAAAAAAGTAAGGAGGAAATAAAGAATCAGATGGGGGAGAGATACACTTTTTCTACGGAGGTGCCCTATGGATACGAAAATGAACGGGTAATGAAAATCGCATACAAAATTTACCCGGCTTTGCGCAATCGGATGCCCGAACCCTGGCTGAAAGAGATTGACCGCCCCAGTAAAAAAACGCCCGGAAACACGGATAAAGACTACATACAGTGGCAAAGGGAATGTAATACCAGATCTCCTTTGCCCTTAATGAAATCGTGGGTTGACACAGCCGCAGCCAGAAAAGATACATGGCTTGTATTGGTTATTCATGGTGTGGATAGCCTTGGTTATGAGGCGCTGCAAAGCACTTTGCTTGATACCTATTTCCAATACATTAAAAACGATGAGAGTAAGCTTTGGATAGCCACTTTTGGCGATGTAACGAAGTATATGCGGGAACGTGAGGCGGCTAAGCTTGATAATGCTCAAAAGAATGGTAAAATAGCAATAACTTTAACTCATTCGCTCGACAAAAAAATGTACAACATCCCATTAACACTTAAGACCTATGTGCCGTCGGGCTGGAAAAATGTCAACATTGAACAAGGAAAACTAAAATCACAGGTTAAGCCGCAAACCGATGAAAAAGGAACTTATGTGCTTTATCAGGCCCAGCCGAATCAAGGTGCGTTGATGTTATCAGAAATTTAACAGAAGTACTGAAAAATTTACGAAGTTTTTAAAACTCCGTAAATTTCACCGTAGTCAAATTTTTAATAGAAACTCCATTGTGTCGATGCCATCAGCATAGTCCCATAACGCGGGCTGCTGGCTCATACCAAAACCCACAACCTGGTTTTTAGCTTTTAGTGGTGCTGTGCTGACGATGCATTGTACTTTGTCACTTTGGTCTTCTAATTGCTTTTGTGCCGAATCGAGGTTGTCATAATAGTCATAAAACAAAACAGCAAGTGGGGAGGCTAGCCTTTCATCTTCCTTTAGTAATAAAAATCCGTTGTCGAAATGTTTATCGCTGTTTACCAGGTAGATAGATTTATTGTAGCCATAATTATTATTGTATTTATGATGATTGATAATAGGATTGAAGGCCTCTATCGACTCAAAAAAGAAATTAAAATTATACCCCTCGGGCACCAGTAGTTTTGAAACATTACGGCAGCCCAACCCATAATAATCAAAAATATCATGTCCCAGTTCAAACAATTGTTCTTTAGTTTCATTCCCTGTCAATAAGCCAACGCTATTGCGGTTCTTGCGGATAATGTTCGGCACTTTGCCAAAGTAATATTCAAAATAACGCGAAGTATTATTACTGCCCGTTGCTATTATCGCATCAAAGTTTTCAAGTCGTTCCACAAAATGATACCGATCCTTAAAACTGCTTTCGATGTCAACGAGCATTTGCAGAACAAACTTGATGAGCCGTGCGTCTTGTGAGGATGCCTTGATCAGCGCAATATTGCCGGTAATCAATACGCATAATACATCATGTAAACCTACCAGGGGTATGTTGCCGGCAAGTATAAGGCCTACTTTTTTACTGACTGCGTTTTCGTTAAACGAGTATTTTGAGAGCCATTTTGTTAAATCGTGTTGATTTAACATATTAGCGGTTGCTCCAATGGCCTTTAAAACACTTTCGGGCGTAAACCACGCATTGTACTGCCTTTCATTATTTATAATTTCTAATAGCTTTTCGTTGGGGTTGCTTAATTGTGTTCCGAGTTCTGAAAAAATAGCAATTAGCTTTGTTTTATTAAATTTTGACATATATATGGTGAGGATTTAAACCCTCAAAGTGTTTTTTTGTTATATTTGTACGCCTGTAATTTAGGGCAAAGTTAATTGAGAATATAAGATATCAAGGAATATGGCGATTAAAATCACCGATGAATGCATAAACTGTGGAGCTTGTGAACCCGAATGCCCCAATAATGCTATTTATGACGCTGGCGCCGCATGGCGGTTTTCGGATGGAACGGACTTAAGGGGGCTCATTGATTTTGGAGATGGTAATACATTAAGTGCAGAAGAAACACAAGCTGCATTGAGCGACGACATCTATTATATTGTACCAGATAAGTGTACCGAGTGTGTTGGTTTTCATGACGAACCGCAGTGTGCTGCTGTTTGTCCGGTAGACTGTTGTGTGGACGACGAAGATGTAAGAGAAACCAAAGAAGAACTGCTCGCAAAAAAAGAGTGGCTGCACATTAACGAGTAACATTATTGTTAAATAAAATAATAAAAAAGGGAAGGTTAAAAAACTTTCCCTTTTTTTGTATATTGAAACCTTAAACCTAATAACCAGTACGTAGTTTTTTATGGAATACGGTATTTGTAATCTTGCTATTATCCCGGTAAAGGCCGAAGCAAATGAAAAAAGCGAATTAGTATCGCAACTATTATTTGGGGAGGCCTTTGAAATTTTAGAATGGAAAGAAAATTGGGTAAAAGTTACTACCGCTTATGACAACTACACTGGTTGGATAGGACGGTTACAATTCATTATGTTAGGCCATTTGGCTTTTAAGCGTCTCAAACAAACACCGCCGCCTTTAACCTATCGGCCTGTTACACAGGCCTGGAAAATAATTAATAACAGTATTTTGTATTTACCAATGGGTAGTTCGCTCTCATTTTTGGAAGGTACTACATGCCATATTGGGGATGAGCGGTTTGAAATAATAGGGGAAATCGGTGAAACTGACAACCTTGCTTTTACGGCCACCTCTTTTTTAAACGTCCCTTATTTATGGGGAGGACGTACTCACTTCGGCATTGATTGCTCTGGCTTCACACAGGCGGTATTTAAACTAAAGGGCATACATCTGTTGCGCGATGCCAGCTTGCAAGTTGAACAAGGCAATAGCGTAAATTCGTTGCAGGAAGCTAAATTAGGCGACCTCGCCTTTTTTAATAATGCCGAAGGGAAGATTGTACATGTGGGTATTATGTTAAATACCGATAAAATTATTCATGCTTCCGGTAAAGTGAAGATTGATTCTGTCGACGAAAAAGGAATATACTCAGAAGAACTTAAACGTTATACCCATAAATTAAAGACTATCAAGAGGATGTTTTAGTCGCTAAAACTAACGTCCCAGATAATTATCCTTTTATCGTCGCTCACAGAAATCAGCTGATCGCCATTCCAGGCAATTTTATTTACAGACAATGCGTGACTTTCAAACCCTTTCTCGCGGCTGATTGTTTTATACAGTTTAAAATCATCAGCACCCCATATTTTTATACTTTTATCCATACTGGTTGTCGCAAAATAGGGCAGGGTGGGATGGAAGACGATTCCGTTTATTGCAAATAAATGAGCCTGGATATTACTTAGCAGATCATAAGATTTTGAATCCCATATTTTTATCTGCGCATCGCGCCCGCCGGATGCGAAATAACTGCCTGATGGGTTGTACTGAATAGCGAAAACGGACATGGTGTGGCCAACCAATGTTTTTACCGGAGAATAATCTTCAAGATAGTATACCTTTATTTGGTTATTGCGGCAACCAAACACAACTTGTTTTTCATCGGGAGATATACTGATACAACGTATTGTATCATCAGAAACTTTAATAGAATGTAAGTGCTCAAGGGATTTTATGCTCCAGATAGAAACTGTTCCGTCCTCCGACGCAACTAATAACTCCTGTTTATTGTTAACCGACTTTATGTCGAATATTGGCTTATTATGATGCCTGAGCGGCCCAAGTAATTTTTGATTTAAAAAATCGAAAACAAGGATATCACCGCTTCTCAGTCCTGCAAACAAAAATGGAGAGCCGATTGGACAATGTATTGCGTATATAGAAGCACTAACGGGGAAAAGTACTTTTATAAACGAATTGTTTTTTAAACTCCATTCAACCAAACCTTTGTCATTGCCGCCAGTAAATAATATACCTGGTTTTTGAGAAAGCTCCAACGTAAATATTGGGTTTCCGTGTCCGTTCAGCTCAGCCGCTTTTTTTACAGAGATCATGTTTTAGTTGATAGTTATTGGTTCATAGTTCATAGTAAAATAATTCACTCGCTGTTAATCGCTATGAACCATGAACTATCATCCATGAACTACTTATGTCTCTCTTCCAGGTTCTTCGCAATTCTTTCCAGTTTCAAGCCTTTTTCACGCAGTAAAACAAGCAGGTGAAATACCAGGTCTGATGATTCATTGATCAAATCTGTTTCTGTTTCTGCAATTGCTGCAATCACGGTTTCAACGCCTTCTTCACCAACTTTTTGCGCTATTTTATTGAGCCCTTTGTTACGCAGTTTATTAACATAGGATCCCTCCTGGGGATTTTCGTACCGGTCTTCAATTATTGCCTCTAATCGTAAAATAAAATTCTGGTTATAATCAGTCTTAAAACAGCTTCGCGAGCCGGTATGGCAGGTAGGCCCATCCGGCTTAACTTTTATTAGCAAAGTATCGTTATCGCAATCTAAGCGTATACTTTTTACATGCAGGTAATTATTGCTGGTTTCGCCTTTTGTCCACAAACGGCTCTTAGAACGTGAGAAAAAAGTAACGATATTTTCTTTTACGGTTTTATCATAAGCTTCCTGGTTCATATAGCCAAGCATCAGCACTTCCAATGTTTGCTCATCCTGTATAATTACCGGAACCAGTCCGTCGGTTTTATTGAAGTCGATGTTCATTTATACTTCTTATTTTTCTTTTCTTTTCCTCCGTCTGTGTCGTCACAAACGGCTTTTATCTTTGGCAGCATGTTGTCTGTGGGGACACAGACAACGGGTGGGATGGTTAGTGGCAAAGATGGGGTTTATACTTCTCTAATTTCTATATTATTTTGTTTCAATACCTTTTTTAAATCTGGTATCAATATTTCTCCATAATGGAATACAGATGCCGCAAGAGCGGCGTCCACATTACTTTTTTCAAATACATCAACAAAATGCTGTACCGAACCCGCACCGCCGGAAGCTATTACCGGAATACTAACGGAATCATTTACCAATTTTAAGAACTTGTTATCAAAGCCCGCTTTTGTACCATCATGATCCATTGAAGTAAGCAATATCTCGCCGCCGCCACGGCTTTCGGCTTCCAATATCCAATCCAGCGTTTCCTTTTCTGTTGGTATCCGTCCACCGTTTAAATGCACTATATTTTTGTCGCCGATCACTCTTGTATCAACAGCTATTACCACAAATTGTACCCCAAATGCTTTTGCGAGTTCGTCAATCAATCCCGGATTTCGCACCGCTGCCGAGTTTATGGATATTTTATCGGCTCCGGCATTCAATAAAGCATCAGCATCAGCAATTTCATTAATACCCCCACCAATGGTAAAGGGTATATTTATTTGGCGAGCAACGGATTTTACCAGCTCCACCATTGTTTTGCGGCGTTCAACCGTAGCCGTTATATCTAAAAAAACCAACTCGTCCGCGCCCTGCCGCGAGTAGTTCCACGCAAGCTCAACGGGATCGCCCGCATCGCGAAGATCAACAAAATTTACGCCTTTTACAGTACGGCCGTCTTTAACGTCGAGGCAGGGGATGATACGCTTTGACAGCCCCCCCCGCCCCCTAAAGGGGGAGCTAATTGCTTGTTTAATTGAATCCAATACTTTTTCCAATTGATTAAATATTTCTTCATTTTTGAAACGAAGGACCTTTACGCCACCATTTTCAATATTGAGCTGCCTTTCTAAATCATTAATTATGATTTCGGGATTGTTGTGTATGCTTCCGTTAACTTCAATGATAATTTTATGTTGATGACAATAGAAATCAGCAATATAGATGCCTAAAGAATGTTGTCGCCGAAATTTTGCGCCAAGTTGACTGCCTTTTAAATATCCCCACAATAACATCTCGGCAGGAGTCATGTTATTTCGAAGTGCCTGTGCATTCTTAAAAATCAGATCAGCAGCACCCATAAACATTCGTTTCTTCATACCAACAATAGTTCCCCCTTTAGGGGGTTAGGGGGCTTGAGCTATATAGAGATGAGTGATTCCAGATTCCAGTTTTTTACGTCTTCAATAGTTATATGGCCTTCATAAATTGCTTTGCCAACAACAACCGACTCCACTTTAATATTGTTTAATTTTTCTATATCCTCCATCGTGCTTACGCCGCCAGAAGCTATAAGTTTAATAAAGGGCGAATGATCGAGTAGTTTTTCATATAACTCGATGCCTGCTCCGCCTAACTTGCCATCTTTGCCAATATCGGTGCACAAAAAACGAAAAAAGCCCAATGAAAGACATTTATCAACGTAGTCCATCAGCTTAATTGGCGAGCTCTCCATCCAACCTGAATACTTGATCACTTCATCCAGCACGTCAATCGCGATCACAACCTGGTCGGAACATCTGTCTCGGCCGCAAATAGCTTTGCTAAGCTCCATTAAAAACGAAGGATTGGTAAGCGCTTGCGTGCCAACAATTACTCTATGCACACCGGCATCGATCAACTCTTTAACCTTGTCAATACTACGTATGCCGCCGCCGTATTGCACCATCATATCAGTTTTGCGAATTACGTCAAAGAGGTATTGCTGGTTGGAGAAATCGTTTTTGGCGCCATTTAAATCAATCACATGGATAAAATTTGTACCATTGGACTGATACTTTTCGATCATTTGCTCGAGGGTAACATCATACTCAGTTACCTGGTTATAATCGCCCTCGCGCAAACGCACTACTTTTTTATCCAGAATATCAATAGCAGGGATAATATACATGTCTTTATAGTTTTGAAAAATTAATTAGTAAGGTTTCACCATGAGCGCCTGATTTTTCGGGATGAAATTGAACTCCATAGAAATTATCCATCCAAATTGATGCCGAAAATTTGTTGCTATAAATTGTTGAAGATAAAGTATATGCAATATCGTGCTCAATAAAATATGAATGTACAAAGTAAAAATGTGATCCGTTAGGAATATTTTCAAAAAGTTGATTTTCTTTTTCCGGAAACACTCTGTTCCACCCTGTATGCGGTACTTTATATTCGGTACTGCTGGAAAATTTTAAAGTTTTTATAGGGAAGATGTCCAGCAATTTTGAATCACCTTCTTCGGAATGCGATGTCAGTAACTGCATTCCTACACAGATGCCCAAAGTAGGCCTGGTCAATGATTTTATTTTTGGTACCAGGCCTGTTTGTTCCAATTTATTCATCGCTGCGCCTGCATGCCCCACACCGGGAATAATATAACGGTCGAACTGTTCAAAATCCTCCTCGCTATTGATCATACCATAAGGTATGTCCAACCGCTCAAGCGCAGCGGTTAATGAAAAAATATTTCCGGCTCCGTATCTTATAATGCCCATGCCCCCCGACCCGATGCCCCCCAGCCCCCTAAAGGGGGAGTTTTCTTGTGAGCGTGGATTATTCATGTTTTGTTCTACTTCATTCATGCTAATCAAAAGTTCCCCCTTTAGGGAGTTAGGGGGCCTCTACAACAACCCCTTTGTGCTTGGTAAAACCATATTATTCACATCACGTTTTATAGCCATTTTTATTGCTTTTGCAAATGCTTTAAATATTGCTTCTATTTTGTGATGTTCGTTTTCGCCTTCGGCTTTTATATTTAAGTTGCATTTTGCCGCGTCGGTAAAAGATTTGAAAAAATGGAAGAACATTTCTGTCGGCATCTCTCCAATCTTTTCTCTTTTAAATTCAGCATCCCACACTATCCAGTTTCTGCCGCCGAAATCAATGGCCGCCTGTGCAAGGCAATCATCCATCGGCAAACAAAAGCCATAACGCTCAATACCTTTTTTATCTCCCAATGCTTTGGCAAAAACTTCGCCTAAAGCTATTCCTGTGTCTTCAATGGTGTGATGTTCGTCAATATGCAGATCGCCTTTTGCAATTATTTCAAGGTCGATATTGCCATGGCGGGCAATCTGGTCAAGCATGTGGTCAAAAAAATGAAGTCCTGTTGATACTTTCGCTTCACCCTTTCCGTCGAGATTTATTTTTATGTAGATATCTGTTTCTTTAGTAACGCGGTTATGTTCAAAAACGCGTTGGCCGATCTTTAAAAATTCATATATTTTCTGCCATTCTGTCGTTTCCAGGGCAACGGTGCTTTTTACCGCTTCTTCTTCGGCCTTCCCACTAAATTCGCCGCCTCCCAGGTTGGCTTGGTTGTTTAGCCAAATCGCTTTCGATCCCAAATTATGACCCAGTAAAACATCATTTTTACGGTCGCCGATGGTGTACGACCCTTTCAAGTCATATCTTTCAGCATCGAAATATTGTGTAAGCATCCCGGTGCCTGGCTTGCGGGTAGGAGCGTTATCGGCTGGAAATGTACGGTCTATGCAGACATTTGAAAAAACAACGCCTTCATTTTCCAGCGTTTTCATAATGAAGTTTTGTACAGGCCAAAAAGTATCTGCCGGGTAGGAGGCAGTTCCCAGGCCATCCTGGTTAGTTACCATTACCAGCTCATAGTCCAGTTCTGTTGCAATTTTTGGAAGATATTGCAAAGCGCCGGGATAGAACTCCAGTTTATCAAATGAGTCTATCTGCTCATCTGCAGGCTCTTTAATGATGGTTCCATCGCGGTCAATAAACAATATTTTCTGCAGCTTGCTCATTTAAAATTCTGTAAAGTGTTGAGTAATATAGTGTTTTCGTCCGGCGTTCCAACAGTTATCCGCAAACAGCCTTCGCATAATTCTACTTTTGAACGATCACGCACGATGATTCCTTTCTGAACCAAAAAGTTATAGATAGCCTTTGGATCGGTTGTTTTAACCAGTATAAAGTTAGCGTCAGAGGGATAGATATCCAGCACAAAATCAAAGTCCTTCAGGCCCAGAACCAGTTTGTCTCTTTGCACCAATGTTTCTTTTATCCAGTTGTTCACCTGATCTATATTGGCCAGCGCCTGTAAGGCTAATTGTTGCGAGGCTTCGTTAACATTGTAGGGAGGTTTCACTTTGTTCATCACCTCGATGATTTCTTCGCTTGCAAAAGCCATTCCTACGCGCAGGCCGGCAAGTCCCCAGGCTTTTGAAAGCGTTTGTAAAACAACCAGGTTGGCATACTCAGTTAATTCTTGTATAAACGTTTTTTGCCTGCTAAAATTGATGTAGGCTTCGTCAACTACCACTATGCCATTGAAATTCGCTAACAGTGTTTCCACATCAGCCCTATCGATCGAATTTCCGGTTGGATTATTTGGAGAACAAATAAAAATGAGCTTGGTATGATTGTCAATCGCTTCGGCAATCCCGTCAAGGTTAAGCTGGAAATCAGCGGTAAGCGGAACGTTTTTTATCTCAATATCATTGATATTAGCTGATACTTTATACATGCCATAGGTGGGAGGAACTAAAATTACATTATCAACACCCGGATTGCAAAAACTGCGGAACAAAATATCAATAGCCTCATCGCTGCCGTTGCCTAAAAATATATTGCGAACAGGTACGCCTTTGATCTCACTTAAACGACGTTTAACCTCTGATTGTAAAGGATCAGGATAACGGTTAAACTGTTGTGCCAAGGGTGAACCGAAGGCATTTTCATTTGCATCCAAAAATACGCTGGCCTCACCCTGGTACTCATCACGTGCGGAAGAGTATGGGGTTAGGTTTTTTATGTTGTCGCGTAACAGGTTATCAATAGTGAACATTTAATTTCGATTAAATTCATTTGAGAATTTCCACTTTTTCTTTCCGTCCATGGTAAAAATAATACTGTCTTTTTCTTGATACGGTAGTGGAAAATAGTTACTGTCGTCCGTTTCAAGAATATCATTCAAAAGAAAATAGCTTTTCGTTTTATAC
>DASXMZ010000532.1:0-3399 GCA_036495385.1 Mucilaginibacter sp.
AATTCAAAAGCTACGCAGAACCCAGGTTATTGATATAGTTGATTAATAAGTGTAAAGCAGGTGAGATGGCTTTACACTTTTTTTAAAAATTAAAACCCAGGTATGCATTTGATATACGTTTCCCGGAAAATCCGGATAGTAATTTTATGCGCTCTAGCTAACCTTTTTTTTGGAAACGCTAAAGCCCAGGATTCATTAAAAAACCTTCCGGAATACAGTTTGCCGCTTACCGGTCAAAAATTGGTAATAGCCCACTGTATGACAAATATTATCCGGTTTAAAGGGCACGAATTAGAGGATAGTGGAAATCCGGCATATTATTCACCCAAAGGAAATATAACCGCCCCATTAGGCGGCCTTACTCAGGTGAAAGTCATGGACGACAGTCTGTTTAACTCCGCATCGCTGGATGAAGCTGTTGAGTTTGAAATGCGTGCTGCCATACGATCGGGCATTGATGGTTTCCAGTTTTATTATGTTTTGGGCACACCCGGATGGGACGATATTATCAAAGCCTATTTCAGAGTGGCCGAAAAAAAGAATATCAATTTCAAATTTACCTTTTGCGTATCGCACCCTAACGGAAGCACCGAGGCCTTAAAAATTGCGGAGTTTGCCGGGCGGATGAATAATATATTAGACGAAGTTGGGAGGAATAATCCGCATTGGCTTCGTACACCAGACGGGAGGCTTATTGTTTATCAATGGGATGGAGAGCACCTGGCAGATATACCCGCGGATAAACAAGGTCTACCTGATCAATTTTATATAGCAAGGGCTTATAAAAGGCTTGCCAACGCTGTTCATGAACGGTTCGCGTGTGTTTTTACTATTAATAAAAAAATAAGTCGCAGCGAACTTGAACATTTTCTGGACTATTTCCCGGCAACCTGGATATGGACATTGCCCTATAGTAAAGATTATATCGGCAATATGGTAGCGGCTCAATGTAAAATACGCCATCGCACCTTTACAGCGTCAGTTTTTTCCGATTTCTACACATCTAAACTGCTAAAAAAAGGTACCTGGGATATGTATCATTCCGCGGAAGCGGCTGTAAAGGCAGGGATTGACAATGTAGATAGAAAGCAGATAATTACAGGTTTATCATATAATTTTCGAAAGCTGTTTGAATTCGGGATAAAAGAGAACGCTCCTATAATTAATATAATCACCTGGAACGATTATCCCGAAGGGCATCACCTGGCGCCTGAAATTAATCATAACGACGGCTTTTCAATTCTGCTAAATTATTATAAAAGCGTTTGGAAAGCTCTGCCATCACCATACGAAGGCAGAGACGTTGCAATTGTTTTTTTTAAGAAATATAAACACGATGTAGAACCCCGTCCTTTTAATATTCCGGTGGTAAGTTTTCAAAAAGAAGTTATACCACAGGCATGGGAGGATTCTATTGAAGTAGTAACGGTACTGTCCTCGAGTGCAGAGCTAAAAGTGAATGGTAATACCAAAGAGGTTGGTGCCGGACTTATATCAACAAAATTTCCTATGGAGCCCGGGCCTGTTAAGGTAACTATTATCAGAAACGGTAAAGCAGCGCTTGATTTTGTAACTCCCGAAGGCATAACAGACAAGCCGTATCGGAGCGACAGGATCACCTATACGTTCAGCAGTGAATTTGACAACTTTTATAAAAACCTGTTTAAAGGGTTTAAGCCCGAATATTCTCACGAGTACAACCCCCAATTTATCAATTTACATTAAACATCAACAATTAATAAAGCTGGGAGTGAATTTATGCCGCCCATTTTAATCGAAAAGACTATTTAAATGAAAAAAATATTTATCTGTTTGTTTAGCCTCATAATTTTTTGTGAAGCGATGGCCCAAAACGGGCAACCCCTGCAGGCAAGCATGAATAAAGTGAAACTTGATTTTACGCTTGATGCAGATGGCAGGCCCCTATATAGAGTTTTCTTTAGCGATAAACCCGTAATAAATAACTCCTATCTGGGTATTAAACTAGCTAACGATGTTTCATTTGAAAATCACTTTTTAATAACCGGCTCCGAAAAAACTACGGTTGATGAATATTGGAACCCGGTATGGGGAGAGGTTAGTAAGATTCGTAACCATTATGAACAATTAACAGTTCATTTAAAACAACAGGACGCCCCAAAAAGATTATTGGATATCGTTTTCAGGGTGTTTGAGGATGGGGTAGGATTCAGGTATGAATTTCCTGAACAACCTAACCTGAAATACTTTGTTGTATCGGATGAACTGACTCAATTTAGCTTAACGGGCGACAATAAGACTTTTTGGATACCAGGTGACTACGACAGCAATGAGTATCCATATACCATTTCGCCCATCAGCCAGGTAGACGCTTCAATACTTGCAAAATCTGCCACCGATATCGCAGTGCGCGTTGTTCCTGATAAATATGGTATACAAACGCCGCTGATGATGAAAACAACCGATGGGCTTTATATAAATATTCATGAAGCTGCATTGACCAATTATACTTCCATGCAGCTGCATGTAGATACAAAAACTTTTAGGCTCACAGCCAACCTGGTGCCTGATGCAGTGGGAAATAAAGCATATATGCGCGCGCCTTGCAAAACCCCATGGCGCACAATAATTGTGAGTGATAAAGCACCGGATATATTAACATCCAAACTAATACTTAACCTGAATGAGCCTTCAAAAGTTGAAAATACATCATGGATTAAACCCATGAAATTTGTTGGCGTTTGGTGGGAAATGCAAACCGGAAAAAGTACCTGGAACTACAGTAATAATTTAGATGTGCTTGGCGCTGATGGAAAACTTATCCCAAACGGAACACACGGAGGCAACACGGCCAATGTAAAAAGATATATTGATTTTGCCGCAAAAAATGGTATTAAAGGCGTTTTGGTAGAGGGTTGGAATACCGGCTGGGAAGAATGGTTTGGCAACTGGAACGAATTTGTTTTTGATTTTGTTACTCCCTATCCTGACTTTGATGTAAAAGAAATAACCAATTACGCAGCATCAAAGGGGGTAAAAATGATTATGCATAATGAAACGTCAGCTTCGGCTACAGGTTATGAACGACAAATGGATACCGCTTTTCGTTTTATGAACAAGTATGGCTATACATCAGTAAAAACCGGCTATGTAGGTAAAATTATTCCGAGGGGCGAACATCATGACGGCCAATGGATGGTGGAGCATTATGTGCGCGTCGCCGAAAAGGCCGCACAATACCACATCATGCTTGATTCGCACGAGCCGGTGAGACCTACGGGTTTGCAGCGCACTTATCCAAACTGGATGGCTTGTGAAGCGGGAAGAGGCAATGAGTATAACGCCTTCGGAAGCGGCGATAAACCCAATCATGAAACGATTATGCCTTTTACACGCTTAATGGGAGGTCCAATGGATTTT
>DASXMZ010000533.1:0-6430 GCA_036495385.1 Mucilaginibacter sp.
AAATTAAAACACCATTGATAATCTGATTATGAAAAAAGTAATAAATCTGCTTTTGCTTGCGATGATCGCGGTTTTGCCGGTTTTAGGGCAAGAAAAATCGACGAACTTCCCTCCCCCAGTAAATTTTACTGCCGAGCAGGACCATCAAAACATGATGGATCAGTTGGGTATCAAATCCCTGCGCCCGGGAGCTGATGGATTTAGTCTCACAGTACCCAACGCCGCAAATTATGACGAGGCTAAGGCCAATCCATATCCTAACTTGCCCGACGTTTTAACGCTGAAAAATGGACAGAAAGTAACTACCCCTGCTATGTGGTGGAATCAACGGCGCCCTGAGATTGTTGAGGATTTCGAAAGGGAAGTATATGGTCGCTTGCCCAAAAACATCCCAAAAGTTACCTGGACGGTAAAGCTATCGGAAAAGGAATTCATTGGCTTTACACCAGTTATTGCCAAACGCCTTACCGGGCATGTAGATAATTCAGCATATCCCTTAATTAACGTTGATATCGATATGACTTTGGTATTGCCAGCCAATGCCAAGGGTCCCGTCCCGGTGTTAATGATGTTTGGCCCCAGCCGCGTGCCGGCCCCGGTACAGCCGTCGCGCGACGAACTTTAAAAACTTAATGAGGCGCTAAAACAAATGCTGTCAAAAAGCGACCCTGAAATAAAGGCTATTTTGGATAAATATCCTGCTTACCAACCTATTCAACCCGGTAGTAGTCCTTTTGGTTTTCCCGGAACTGCACCGACAGGTGATCCGCCTACAACAACGCAATTGATCGCTGATGGGTGGGGGTATGTATTTATAGATCCTACAAGTTTTCAGGCCGATAATGGTACGGGTTTAACACGCGGGATAATTGGTTTGGTTAATCATGGCCAGCCCCGTAAACCGGATGACTGGGGCGCGTTGAGGGCATGGGCGTGGGGAGCTGCACGCGGCCTTGACTATCTGGAGGCCAACGAACCTATGGTAGACGCAAAACATGTGGGTATTGAAGGCGTATCCCGCTTCGGTAAAGCCGCGCTGGTAACAATGGCCTTTGAACCGCGGTTTGCGATGGTGCTTGTCGGTTCATCGGGCGAGGGCGGAGCCAAATTGAGTCGTCGTAACTGGGGAGAAGAAGTTGAAAATTTAACCGGCGGTGGATATTACTGGATGGCAGGAAATTTTATGAAATATGGCGCTGCTGAAGCAAAATTCGGCAGTAAAAATCCGGGTGATCTGCCCGTAGATGCGCACGAACTGATTGCGCTTTGTGCTCCGCGCCTCACATTTATTAGTTATGGTATACCCGAAAAAGGCGATGCAAAGTGGCTTGATCACCAGGGAAGTTATATGGCAACCATCGCTGCCGGCCCCGTGTTTAAGCTATTGGGCGCTAAAGATCTGGGTGTATCAAATGATTACCACACTGAAAAAATGCCGCCCGTTAACGTAGGGATGCTCGATGGTGAATTGGCGTGGCGACAACATGACGGCGGCCACACGGACGCACCGAATGTAAAATATTTTATCGCATGGGCTGATAAGTTTATGAATCGTGCGTCAGCCACCGCAGCGCGTTAAATTAATGTCTGAACCGGGATTAAGCGAATTTTACGGATTTCTCTGATTTGACTTCAGAGGAAAAAATCCTGAAAATCCATAAAATCCGCTTAATCCCGGTTCCGACAATTATACTATATTCCTCTTTATCCCCATTTCTAAACCCCGCAATTCGGCCAGGCCTTTCAATCGTCCTATTACAGAGTAACCGGGATAAGTGTTGTAGTTAAAATCGTCTAGCAATTTATGTCCATGATCGGGGCGCATAGGTATAGCTATATCATCCCTTCCACTTTCCAATCTTTTCTTTTGCTCAAGTACCACGTTTTTCATTATCGCATACATGTCATTGCTTCCGTTCAAATGATCGGCCTCATAAAAACTGCCGTCTGTTTCGCGCTGTACATTCCGTAAATGCAGGAAGTGAATGTGCTTACCTAACCTGGCTACTATCCCCGGAAGGTCATTATCGCCTCGCGCACCTAATGAGCCGGTGCAATAAGTGAGACCATTGCTTGACGAAGGGCATGAATTTATTACATCTTCCAAATCCTGTTCAGTTGAAACTACCCGCGGTAATCCCAGGATTGGAAAAGGCGGATCGTCCGGATGGATGCACATTTTTATTCCAAGTTCTTCTGCGTCAGGGATAATTGCTCTTAAAAAATAGGCTAAATTTTCTTTCAGCGCTTCTGCATCGGTGTTCTGGTATTTTTTTAGATGCTCTTTAAATTCATTTATGGTAAACACCTCATCTGTACCGGGTAAACCGGCCATGACGGTGTTAATTAAAAGTTCTTTTTGCTCTTTACTGATGCCATCTAAATAGGCTTTTGCATCCTGCTGTTGTTTCGGACTAAAATCGTTAAAAGCATTTTCACGTTCCAGTATGTACAGATCAAAAGCGGCTACCGCAGCAGCCTCGTATCTCAAAGCAGACGCATTGTTTGGAAGGCGGAAATCGAGATTGGTGCGTGTCCAATCGAGCACCGGCATAAAATTATAGCAAACCGTTTTAATACCCGCTTTGCTCAAATTTTTTAGGGTGATGATATATTTCCCGATAAACTCATCACGGCTACCGCCTGCTGTCTTTATACTTTCGTGGATATTCACACTCTCCACTACCGACCATCGCAGGCCCGCAGCTTTAATGATATCATTACGAAGATTTATCTCGTCTAAACTCCATACATCCCCACAAGGAATATGATGAAGGGCGTTGACTATGCCGGTTGCCCCGGTTTGTTTTATGGCGGCTAATGTAACGGCGTCTGATGGGCCGAACCACCGGAAGGTTTGTTCTAAATTACTGATCATTTTATTTTATAGGTATATTATTGACGGCAAAAATAAGAATACAAGAGACGCAAAGTATTGCCTCTCTGCAAAGAATTTGCACTTAAATCCAAAACACTTTATTTCATTTTAAAACGGGCATCGGCAACATTTATGAGACACACGAAAATCAGAACAAAAAGAAATTTAAATTTATTCATGATTTAGCATCGGTTTTCTTGCAAATATCAGGTTATCCTTTAATTACGTTATATTCAAAAAATATAGATTTACTGTAACGATTTTCAACTTTAACGGTCTGTAACAATAAATATAAATATTTAGCAACCGATTGCGATAAATATTTAAAATTTTTATTTGACTTATATTAAAAAAGTTGATTTTTTGTGAAATTATACCGAAAAATGTGCACATTTATACAAATTTTAGTCGTAATTTTATTGTAACCGATTGTATATTTACGCCCAAGTTTAATCTGTAATTATGAGTGAACCCGAAAAAGAAGTTACTATTTACGATATAGCCAAAAGACTTAATATTTCGGCGGCAACTGTAAGCAGAGGGTTGAAAGATCACCCGGGGATAAACAAAAATACAAAGAAAAAAATATTAAATGCGGCAAGTGAAATGGGCTATCGTTCCAATTCTTTTGCCAGCAGTCTGCGCAAAAAACGAAGCAATATAATCGGCGTAATAGTACCCCGGCTCAACAGCAATTTTATGTCGGACGTGATTGCAGGTATTGAAAAGGTGGTTAACGAAGCAAATTATAACTTGTTTATAAGCCAGTCATTGGAGACAGTTAAAAAAGAAATAAGCAATGCGAAAGCCATGTTTAATAACAGGGTTGACGGCTTGCTGGTTTCATTAGCTTATGACACTAAAGACATAGCGCATTTTGAAGCATTTGTTAACCGTGGAATCCCTGTTATTTTCTTCGACCGTGTACAAGAGCACCGGCAATGCCCAAACATATTTATTGATAACTATAAGGCCGGGTATAACATAACCACTCATTTAATTGACCAGGGTTGCAAAAGGATACTTCACATTGGTGGCAGTCTGCTGCGAAATGTTTATTTAGACCGCTTTAATGGCTACAAACAAGCGCTTGCCGACCATAATATGCCATTCGAAAATGATCTGTTAATAATAAACGAACTCAGTTCAGCCGCTGGCGCCGAAGCTGCGCGCACAATTTTAAAAATGGCGAACAGGCCCGATGCGGTTTTTGTAGCAAACGATATCTGCGCAATAAGTTGTATGCAGGTTTTAAAAAAGGAAGGCGTTAAAATACCGCAAGACATCGCTTTTGCGGGTTTTAATAATGACCCAACATCGTGTGTTATTGAACCTAACTTAACTACTATTGACTATAAAGGACATGAAATGGGTGAAGTTGCCGCCAAAATACTAATCGGCCACCTGGATAATAACGACGATTTACAGCAAACGCACAGTCTTATATTGAGATCGGAGCTGATTATCCGCGAGTCCTCTTTAAAAAAATCCAAAACATAAAAAGTGTAATTTTAAATCCCGCCGGGTTATTTAAAACAAAATATTTTAAACCATAATGAACGTAAAAACTAAAACCGTTGTAATCACCGGCGGGGCGTCAGGACTAGGACTTGCCGCAACAAAAAAGTTTGTTGAAAACGGCTTTAAAACGGTAATAATAGGAAGAAACGAAAATAACCTGGCCGAGGTATCTAAAAGTCTGGGTGATCTTTGTTCATACAAAGTTTTCGATCTCAGCAATTTAAAAGGTATCCCACAATTAGTTAAACAGCTGGTTGAAGAAAACGGACAAATAGATATACTGGTGAATAATGCCGGTATTAATCAAAAAAAGAAGTTTACCGAAGTAACCGATGAAGAATTTCAGCAGGTTATTTTAACGAATCTGACTTCGGTATTCGTTTTAAGCCGCGAAGTTGCCAAGTCAATGCTTTCCAAAAAGAACGGATGCATCATTAATATCAGTTCCATGGCCGCGCAATATGGCATTCCTTATGTGATAGCGTATACCGCTGCAAAAACAGGCATTGAAGGCATGACAAAAGCCATGGCTGTGGAACTTTCACCAGAGGGTATCCGGGTTAACTGCGTTGCGCCGGGCTTTATTGCGACCAATATGTCGGCCAAAGCTTTGGATAGCGATCCCGAAAGAAAACAAAAAGTAATGTCGCGTACTCCGATGGGTAAATTGGGCCTTCCGGAAGATGTTGCGGAAGCTATATTTTATTTATCATCCGATGCGGCCAAATATGTGACCGGGGTGGTGCTGCCGGTTGATGGGGGGAATTCGATAGGGTTTTAGGGGCAAAAATTAGAGACGCCTCGAAATTTCGGGGCGTCTCTATGATAAAAAAGCGATGGGTTTATAAACCCACCGCTTTTTTGCTTTTGATATACAATTCTATCTTACCAAAATACGGTATACAATGCCACTAGTATACCAACAACAAGTAAAGCGCCCACCGCAAAACCGTTTGTTGTACGGAACATTTTGGCATCAATCTCTAAGCCATGAGTCTTTTTACCTTTTGCGTAATCCATTAAGCTGATAACTATCATACCAGCAATACAAATTACGAAAACGAAGCCCATACGATCGAGAAAAGGTATCTCATATAAACCGCTATCAGCATTCTTGTAAGCAAAACCTGAAGGTGCTAAAGACGAGAGATCGGTCCATTTCGGCAAAAACTTAAAGAAGACCGAAAAGGCGAATCCGCCTATTGTGGCAAACAGCGCCGCATTTGATGATGCCTTTTTCCAGAAAAAACCCAAAATGAACATGGCGAAAATACCCGGAGATACGAAACCTGTATATTCCTGAATAAACTGGAAGCCGCCTTTTTTATCAATACCAAGAAAAGGTGAGATAGCTACCCCCAAGACCATCGCTACCACCACGGCAATTTTACCGACTAATACTAATCTTTCTTCAGGGGCATCTGGCTTTATCTTCTTTTTGTAAATATCCAGTGTAAATATAGTTGCGATACTATTAGCCTTCCCGGCCAGCGAAGCCACAACCGCAGCAGTTAAAGCAGCGAAAGCCAGTCCTTTTATACCGGTTGGCAATAAGTTTAATAATACCGGGTAAGCATTATCATGATTGCTCGTGATACTGCTAGTCATATCTGCATTAAATACATTTTGCTTATACAATACAAAAGCGGCAATACCGGGTAATACTACAATAACCGGCATCAAAAGCTTAAGGAAGGCCGCGAATAGAATACCGCCCCGGGCCGTTGGAAGATCGGCGCCAAGTGCACGTTGAGTGATATACTGATTACATCCCCAGTAATTTAAATTAACTATCCACATACCGCCAAGTAATACTGTCAAGCCGGGTAAATCGCCATAGCTTGGGTTATCCTTTTTCAGTATCATGTGAAAATGATCATGAAATTGGTTATACATGATGGATAAGCCACTGCCTATTCCTGTTTTTCCGTAGTGGGTAGCTACCAGGTTCACGGCAATATAAGTAGTTACTAAACCGCCCAATATTAAAAAGAACACCTGTATAACATCTGTATAACCAATAACCTTCAT
>DASXMZ010000534.1:0-3380 GCA_036495385.1 Mucilaginibacter sp.
CTCAATATTTTGGAGCAGGCTATCTACCTGCGCTTTTGGAGTTTATATTTTTCATCCCGTTGTTTTAATAAGTCTGGCATTACTGGTTCAGTCAATCAATATCGAACCAGCTCTCAAGTTGCTCTTTGTTGGTCCAATGGCGGTTGTACTAACGTTTTTGCTGGTTTCATTCATCAAAAAAATACCTGTGGTAAATAATATCATATAAACTGTTCCGAAATATTGTGATATTCGAAAGTAATTTTATTAACAAACTTATAATCAATAAAATATGACATCAAAACTTTTACTGAGAGTAGCCGCTGTGTTAATATTTATTCACTGCTTTTTGCATACCATCGGTTTCACCAGTTGGAAACAGCCAGCTGACCCTTTAGAGGGTCAAATAGTTCAGCAAATGACCGGGCATAAATTCCCTTTTATGGGTGCTTCCCATAGCCTGGCAGATTATTATGATGGATTTGGATATGCCAGCAGCATTGCTTTGTTTTTAATAGCGGCAATACTCTTTATCATCGCTGCTGATTTATCATCCAACACAGCTTTAGCCAAAAAGATTATTATTACCCTTGGCATCGGGCTTTTGTTTTGGGGTATCGATGAACTGATCTTTTTCTTTCCGTTTGCAGCGGTTATCACACTAACGGCTTGCGCGTGTACTTTTGCGTCGCTTTATTTGATGGGCAAGCAAAAGAAGGCCACTTGAAATACGCTTTATAGCCAGTTTAATGTGAGTTCGCGATAAGATTTCGGTCTAAAAAAACCCATTTACTTCTATTTGCCTCACCTAAATCCTTTCCAAAGGAGAGCACTTTTTAATATTTCTTCATTTTTAAGCCCCTCTCCATTGGAGAGGGGTCGGGGTGAGGCGAGTAGCGGCTTATCCCGAACTCACGTTATTTAATAAATTTTTTCACCATATCCACCAGTTCAACCACATCAAATGGCTTTTTAAGGTAGGCGTCCGCAAGTCCCGCTTCAGCAATCTCTTTAACATTGCTTACCGCCGAGATAATTATAACCGGAATATGGCTTGTTGCAGGGTTTGATTTTAATTCTTTACTTAACTGTTGTCCGTTTGCATCACTTTTCCATTCGGTTAGCCAGTTGTCCATTAATATTACATCAGGTTTTAAGGTATTTATAGATTTGAGAATTTTAGAATCGCCTGAAGATATTACTTCATATTTTTCCTCTTCTAAAATGTAAGCAATAGTGTCCCTTATGTCTTTGTCATCTTCAATAACCAATATTTTGGGGGTCATAACCTTTTATCGCTGATATATGAAACATAACAACCGAAAGTGGCCTTTTTGTTTTAATAATAACTTATATTTTAGCATTAAGTTATCAATTAGTTAAAAAGCGAAGTAAAAGGTACACCGGCATAATCCGGTTAATCTATTGGTAAGTGGTAACAAATGCGGCATCTTGGCTCGTAACTTTCTTTTTCACCAAGTAATATTTTGTTCTGATCGGGAACCAACCTGTATGAATATAAGGCCGGATTTCCGCACACAACACAAACAGCATATAGTTTGGTTACCGATTCAGCTATAGCCATAATGGCCGGCATCGGCCCAAATGGCCTTCCCATAAAATCCATATCTAAACCTGCAACAATTACCCTTACACCCTTGTTAGCCAAAGCATTACATACTGTGGGTAGCTCCTCGTCAAAAAATTGTGCTTCGTCAATACCTATCACATGCACATCGCTAGCCAGCAATAAGATAGAGGAAGCATTTTCTACAGGTGTTGAGGGGATGGAATTTGAATTATGTGATACCAGGGCGTCTTCTTTAAAACGAGTATCGGCCTTTGGGCTGAATATCTCGACTTTTAACCGGGCAATCCTTGCCCGGTTTAACCTTCTTATCAATTCTTCGGTTTTACCCGAAAACATAGAGCCACATATCACTTCAATGCTGCCGCCAAATTCGCTTCTTCGCTTAAAAATATCTTCGTTTAAAATCAAACTGCCAACTGTTACGTTATATAATCTGGAAATAGCAAAAAGACCAAAGCTGAAAGCCAAAAGATAAAAGTTTATTGTACTCTTAGCTTTACGCTTTTAGCCTTGCGCTTTCAACTAATCAACTTCAAATATCACAATTAAATCTTATTTTTGATTAGCATTTCTACTACAAGACATGAAGCACAAGGATGTATTTGATAAAATAGGCGAAAGCATACGTGAGTTAAGCGACCAATATGAATACCTTGATACGGTTAAAGACAATTTAAATGACCTCGAACTGGAGCTCTTTATTGCGAACGCCCATTTCTTAACTGAGTATATTGAAATACTATGTAAGTTAAACCGGCAAAAAAATATTCTGCAACAATCCTCAGAAAAATCGGCGACAACATACGGGCCTAAATACTTTGAGCCCGTGGTTCAACAAGCGAAACATTTTGAGGCAACGGAGCCCAAACCCGCCAATTCGGTTGTAAAACAAGCTGAGACGGAAAGTCAAAGTAAAAATCTGCCTGAACAACAATCCGAACCAAAAGAAAATATTGAACAGGAAATCGCATCTGATGTCCGCGCTCCAAAGCGGGAGGAACCCGAAACGATCAGATATGAACTGATTTTGGATGAATCGCTATATGAGGACGATGATGATGAGGCCCCGCTTACCTATGATATTGAAGACGATGATACTGTTTTGCCTGCTCCAAAAGAAGTAAAACAACCCGGCTCTAAAAACGTGGAAAAAACCAGCGACAGGCCGGTTGGGGAAGCCGTAAGTATCAACCAAAAGATATCATCGCAATTAGGTAATACGGCCATGCGTAAAACGGAGCAGCTAAGTAAAAAACATATAGAGGATATCAAGCTGGTCATCACGTTGAATGATAAGTTGCTTTACATAAAAGATCTTTTTAATGGTTACAGTTTGGCCTACAGCGAAGCAATTGAAATATTGAATCGCTTTAACACCTTTGAGGAAGCCAGTCATTTTTTAAAAACCAGTTATGCCACAAAAAATAATTGGGAGAACAAAAAGGCAACGGCAGAAAAATTCTATGAGTTATTGAGAAGAAGATATATTTAGTTTGCAGTTGCCGGTTTGCAGTTTGCAACTTTTCGGCAGTTGCAAATAAATAATTATCGATATAAACTGCAAACTGACAACTGAATACGGCAAACTTCTAAACGATCCCCATTCTGTTAGAATCAAGCTTTAAGAGCACGAAGAGGAACAAAGTAAAGCTGATTAATGATGACCCACCATAGCTGATAAACGGCAATGGAATACCGATAACCGGCGCCAGGCCAATTGTGGTGGCTATATTTATTGTAACGTGGAAAAATATCACTGATGCCACACCATAACCGTAAATCCGGGAAAACGGCGATCGCTGCCTTTCGG
>DASXMZ010000535.1:0-5774 GCA_036495385.1 Mucilaginibacter sp.
TTGGTCCACGAAAGCCAATCCTGTTCATTAAAGCTATATTTAAAGCTATAATTGGCGAAGACGGCAATAATAACAATTGCCGTTGCAAAGAATTTTTTAATCTTCATTATAAATTAACCAGGTTTTTTTAGTGTCAGTAAAGATAACCGAAAGATCGTATCTTAACATGACAACAAAATTAAACTCTAAAGTAATAAATAATATAACTTTACAAATGCAATTTTCAGAAAATTCAAGGGTTTGGGTCTATCAGTCGAACAAAAAGCTGACTGATGAACAGGTAA
Source organism: Mucilaginibacter sp. (assembly GCA_036495385.1). Lineage (GTDB taxonomy): Bacteria > Bacteroidota > Bacteroidia > Sphingobacteriales > Sphingobacteriaceae > Mucilaginibacter. Next base: position 285 of record DASXMZ010000535.1, read on the forward strand.
GTCAAATACAAGGTGAGCTTGATAATTTTACTACAGGCTGGACGGCTCACAACAACCAGCTAAAAGCTGCTGCCGAAATAAGGTATAACCGCTTTTTAATATTAATTGTAGATGAAAGCCAGGCCGGTGCAAGCGGATGCTCTATTGATAAATCGGTGCATTTTATAAAGCATATAGAGGAGGCCTATCACATCCACCTGCTCGATCGTTTCAACCTGGCCTACCGTGAAGGAGCCGAAGTGCTATCCGCGCCAAGGCACGATTTCGAGGAAATGCTAAAACGCGGCAGCATCAATACCAGCACCATTGTATTTAACAACATGGTACAGACCTTAAAAGAACTCCAAACCAAATGGGAAGTGCCCTTTAAAGATAGCTGGCATATACAGTTGTTCGGGAATTTGGTTAGTTAGTTATTAGACTCATCAAACGGGGAAATCTAGAAAAATGTCATGCCGAACTCGTTTCGGCAATCATGTGCAAAGTATGCAACATGCGGGTGTATAGGCAAGGTATACAACATCCACGCGAGTGTGCAAAATGTATACCATGCAAGCGGTTATTCTTGTGGGGTGCCGAAACAAGTTCGGCATGACTACATATTTTTAAGGTGATTTCCTTGCTGATCGAAGAGCTTTTTTAGCGAAAAGTATAAAATTTACTATTTTGCAATTAAATTAGTTTATGGAACAATACGATAGCCGCGTTGATGCATACATCGCAAAGTCTGCCGAATTTGCAAAACCAATATTAGAATACATAAGGGACGTAGTACACGAGGCTTCGCCTCTGATAACCGAAACCATTAAATGGGGTTTCCCATTTTTTGATTATAAAGGACCGGTATGCAATATGTCCGCTTTTAAACAGCATATTGGTTTTGGTTTTTGGAAGGCATCTTTATTAAACGACCCTCACCAGATGCTACGGTTCGGTGATGAAAAAGCGGGTAGCTTTGGTGATATTAAATCCGTTGCCGATCTTCCGCCAAAAGAGATCATCATTGATTTTGTACAACAGGCGATAACCTTTAATGAAATGGGCGTTAAAGTTCCGGCAAAAAAAGTGCCTGTCGAAAAAACAGAACTGGTGATCCCCGATTATTTTATCAAGTATTTAGCGAAAGATCCTAAGGCGAAAGAAATATTCGACAAGTTCAGTTACTCACATAAAAAAGAATATGCTGAGTGGATTGTCGATGCAAAATCTGAAACGACACGTGAAAAACGTATGGAAACTGCTTTGGAATGGATCAGCGAAGGCAAATCAAGGAATTGGAAGTATAAAGTCTGAACCGCTGATTGGTTTGATTTGATGATTTCGCTGAGCTAAGTATAGGTGGATTTTTTACCTATCAGCCAGCTTAAGCCACTCTTTTATAATATGCTGCAGTTTCCCTTCTTTTAGTTTCACATCCGCAATATCCTTAAAAACGACTATGCGTCTGCCGTCGGCATAGTCCCCGGTGAGTAAGCCCGAAGTATCGTTAACTTTTACGCCGCTTGGAAAAACAAGCATTATCCTGTTTTTAAAAAGGTTAAAAACAATAATTTCCCGTTTATATTCCTTTGGGTCGAATGACTTCATCTCACCGTTATAATAGAAACTGGGATTGTTCCATTTTATACGCTCGCCTATCTCCTTATCCGTACTTAAGATAATTTGTCTCAGTGTTTCAATCGTATCCCTGATCGCAGGATCAAGTTTCTGAATATGCTGTGTAACCTCTTCCTGGTCTGTAAGTTTGGCTGACTTAGACATGGCGAATTAGATTATACCAAATATAATAATTGTAAATTACTTGGTCAATCTGCGTTTAGTGGCTACCGTTTTTGGTAAAACCAACCCATTGCACGCTAAATAACACCACGCTGGCGTTTTATATGATTTAAGAATTAGACAGAAAATTTAATTCTGCTGCTGCAATATTAAATTGTACACACTTCGAACATCCTGAATAAATTCCAATGCAGGTGCCTTCCTCTGATTACGCTGATCAAGCCCATTGACTTCGAAAAGAAATTGTCTGTCCTGACCGAGTTTGATTGTACCGCTGCCGTCCGACTTTTCATCAATACTTGTATCGGGTAGCGTTTTTATATTAAACGATTCCGTTGTCGTTTTAAAAACACCTGATTTTATAATTATACGATTAGCTGTTATTCCATAAACGGTATTATTCCTATTCTTTTTATCATAGAAAAATCGCCCTACGGTAATATAAAGTCCCACACAAAAAAAAGGGATTCCCCACAACGCAAAAAAGAACGGCGCTCGGTTCGATATAGCCATTGATTCCCAAAATATCACAAATCCACACCAAATTATGCTGAATGGAATAAATAGTATATCGCTTCGGCGAAATAAAAATCCTGATTTTGGTTTGCCTGACCACAGCAGCTTTTCGTCGCTTAAAAGTTCTCTTTGTAAATCGTTTTGAACGTCAAAATTATTTGAGATGAGCATGTTGTATTTAGTTTAGGTTATAATAATTTAAAAAGCCAATGGTCCCAGCCTCCGCATATTTCTCATGATCAGGTACCGCCGATGCCTTATAAACCGTGTCGGATGTGTAACGGACCACTTTAACGGACTTGGAAATATGACTGCTATGGCAACCGCTTCTTCGTTGGTTAGTTGCGACGCCGATTTATGAAAATAAGCTTGCGAAGCAGCTTCAACACCATAAATACCATCTCCCATCTCAATTACGTTGAGGTAAACCTCCATAATGCGCTTCTTACTCCAGAAAATTTCCATCAGCAGGGTAAAGTACGTTTCAAAGCCTTTCCTGATAAAAGACCGGCCCGGCCATAAGAAAACATTTTTTGCCGTTTGCTGGGTTATGGTGCTTCCGCCGATCGTTTTTTTACTGTGTGAATTTTTTTCATAAGCTTTTTCAATCGCTTTGAAATCAAAACCATGATTCTCTAAAAACGATTGATCTTCTGCCGCCACTGCCGCACGTTTCATGCCATCCGAAATCTCATCAAAATTTTTCCACTCTTTATCAATTTTCCATTCTTTGCCCGCTGCCTTTTGTTCGAAGCCACGTAAAATCATTAAAAATGTAATAGGCGGATTAACGAAACGGAATATTATCACAGCAAGGATGCTGCTGGCGAAAAAAAACAGAGTCAGTAATTTTAAGATATGAAGTGTGAGCCTTAGCGCACTGTTTTTGATCAGCATTTATGTAATCCTATATAAAAATCTTGTACGGCAGTATATGTAATTAAGTTGAGCATATCTTCTTTGGCATATTTTAAGCTGCAAGATAAAAAAATCGATGCGATAAAAAAGGCACTTTTCGTAAGCAAAGCATTTCCCTCAAGCCCCCTCTAAATCTCCCCCGGTAGGGGAGACTTTTTGAACTGCAAATACAAAAAATTTGTCATTAAGAAAACCTTAAAGTTTTCCCAAACGCCAGCCCTTGTAAATTTTTAACATAAGAAGTTCAAAATCTAAGGGTTAACGTTGCGAATCTGAATTACAAACTCGAAAAAATTATAAACTAAAGTTGAACGCGCCTTTAACAAAAATCTGGCTGTAACCGCCGCCCGGTTCAATCCGGTCCTGATAACCAAGGCCAATATCCACGCTATTTTTGCCCATTCCCAGAGGGATTGAATAGCCCGCACTTGGCGAATAAATTAGCGCAGTCTGTTTTCCAGTAAAATACGCATAATTCGCATTGATATTAAATGATGCACCCACATCGCCTTCAATAAAAAATTTATTGAAAACGTATGCCTTGATACCCGCCATTATAGGAACAAAGGATGCGAGTGAACCATAAGTATAACTTCCTGAGCCGTAACTGTCGGCGTAAAAACCAGTTGAGAAGCCACCCCTGGATACGTAAAAAGTATAGCCGGTAGTTAGTATCAGGTTCACGGAATTGCCTGCGACGGGCAATTCAACTTTAAGATCTATCCCGCCTGCCGTGGGATAAGCACCCGAAACCGGGCCGATTGCTGCTCCCTGACTCAGACCGACGCTGACTTTTGGAGAGGTACTGTCCTGGGCGTAAGTGCTAAATACAAGGCAAATTAAAATTGTTAATAAGAGTAAGGTTTTTTGCATATGATAAAGTTTAATTCAGCCCGAAAGGTAAAAGAATTAAATTAATTTTCGTCAATAAGAAATGCCGATGAAAAAAATTCCCGCAATTTTAAATTAAATCTCAATCGCAACGAGCCAAAAAAAAGGTGTTTAAACATAAGGAAAGCATCAGCATAAAGCCCCCTCTACACGGCGAAGCCCTCATGAATGCCCTAAAAAAATAACAATACATGAATAATCTCCCCCGGTAGGGGAGACTTTTTTTTAAAATACAAACACAAAAGCATTTTCCACAAAAAAAGGTGCTTTGCATAAGCAAAGCACCTTTTATAAATTTCAATCCTAATTCCGAAATCGAAAATCCGAAATCCGAAATTATTCAGCAACCACTTCAAACGGCACCTGAACCTTAACTTCTTTGTGCAGGTTTACGTTAGCAACGTATTCCCCAACAAATTTTGGCTCCTGGTCGAAAGTAATGCGGCGGCGATCAACTTCAACACCTTCTTTTTTCAATGCATCAGCAATTTGAATGGTATTGATAGCGCCAAATATTTTACCGGTTTCACCAGCTTTAGCACCGATAGTCAGTTTTACACCTTCTAAACGGGCAGCTATAGCATCAGCGTCCTTGCGGATCTTTTCTTGTTTAAATTGAGCCTGTTTCAGGTTTTCAGCTAAAACTTTACGGGCAGACTCGGTAGCCTGTACAGCAAATCCCTTTGGGATAAGATAATTACGGCCATAACCTGGTTTTACATTTACGATATCGTCTTTATCACCGAGGCTTTTTACGTCTTGTTTTAAAATAACTTCCATTGTTTAAACCTCCTGATTATTTTAATGAATCTGTAACATAAGGTAATAACCCGATGTGGCGTGCACGCTTAACAGCCTGAGCCACTTTACGCTGAAACTTTAACGAAGTACCAGTTAAACGGCGTGGTAACACTTTACCCTGGTCGTTAATAAACTTCAATAAAAAGTTAGCGTCTTTATAATCGATATACTTGATACCGTTCTTTTTAAAACGGCAGTATTTTTTACGTGTATCCTCCACCTTTGGAGCGGTAACGTATTTAATTTGTTCGTTTGCCATTAGTTTGCAGCCTCCTCTGTTTTAACTGATTTCTTTTGGTTGAATGCGCCGCTGCGTTTTTTCTCGTTGTATGCTATGGCATGTTTGTCCAAAGCGATAGTGAGGAAACGCAAAACACGCTCATCGCGCCTTAATTCGATCTCCAGTTTGTTAATTAATTCACCCGGAGCCCTGAATTCAGTTAAGTGATAGTACCCTGTAGTCTTTTTTTGAATAGGGTACGCAAGTTTTCTCAAACCCCAATTATCCTCCTGGACAATTTCGGCTCCGCCGTCAGCTATAAACTTATTGAATTTGGTAATCACCTCCTTCGAAGTTTCTTCTGA
>DASXMZ010000536.1:0-8751 GCA_036495385.1 Mucilaginibacter sp.
ACCCGGAGTAATAAAAGAAATTGAAGAAGTCAGCTAACTGATATTATGAGAGTTCTCTGGTGCTGGAAATGTAAAATGAACGTGCCTATGCTTGACGACGAAGAGTTTGGTAAAGCAAAGGAACTATACGATTTAGGTTTAAAAAGTACATCACCTGACAGGTTTACAGCGTTATTAGACTACTATAATGAATTAACCGGTTTTGGGGAGACAGAAGCAGAAGAGATAATGCACCATCAGATTTCGCAATACGGGCCAATTTGCGAAAACTGTGGTAAACCATACAGAACTCAAACATCAACCTTTTGCACGGCTTGTGGTAACAGAAGAAAATGAAACGTATTAAAATAAATACGACTTTCGAAGAAGATGAAGAAGAGCGCAGGCAATTTTTTGCCAGTCTCTCTTATTCAGAGCGTTTAAGGTATTATTTTAAGTTACGTCATAAATATAACTTTAATAAACAGCCTTCAGAAAAAGGAAAAATATTTAAAATTTATCATTCGTACGATGCCGTTTGATATTGAAGATGAATTCTTTATAAGTTTTCTTGTTTCAATGCAGAAGCATAAAGTAAGATATATGCTTATCGGCGGAGTTGCCGTAAATTTTCATGGAGTAAACAGGGCTACGCAGGATATGGACATATGGCTGGCCCCAACAAATGCGAATCGGGATTTGTTTTATAAGGTATTGCTTGACTTAAAATACACAGAAGGTGAGATCGAGACTTTAAAGAACGAAGATTTTACGAATATTTTTAAGTGTACAATAGGGGAAATGCCTGATACTATAGATTGTTTAACAGTTGTTCATCCGAATATAAATTTTGATGAGGCAGAAAATTCAATGATTGTTCATGATATTGGCAATGGCTTAATGCTGAATGTCGTCGATTATGATTACCTGAGAAAAATGAAACTCTTAACTCATCGGGAAAAAGATTGGTACGATGTGTCGAGATTGGATGAATTGAAAAAGAAAAAATAACTAGCTCACCTCAAACTGCAAAGCGCTTAAGTACCTGTAAAGGCCTTGCTCGTTACTAATGAGTTCCTGGTGACTGCCAGATTCTATTATTTTTCCTTTTTCCAGTACTATAATCTTATCTGCCTCGCGAATAGTTGAAAGGCGGTGGGCGATAATAACAGAGGTCCGGTTTTTCATCAATTCTTCCAATGCCTCCTGTACAAGTCGCTCCGATTCCGAGTCAAGCGAGGAAGTTGCCTCGTCAAGGATCAAAATAGAGGGGTTTTTTAACAGTGCTCGGGCTATGGCTATGCGTTGTCGCTGACCGCCCGATAATTTCATCCCCCGTTCACCTACAATGGTGTCGTAACCCTCTGGAAACGACGTGATAAACTGGTGCGCATTAGCTCTTTGAGCGGCTTTTATAACTTCATCTTCTGAAGCACTTAATTTCCCGTATGCAATATTTTCCTTTATCGTTCCCCCGAAAAGGATAACATCCTGCGGAACAATCGCAACCTGGTTACGAATGTCCGTAAGTGAATAATCAGTTGCAGGCTTGCCGTCGAATAATATTGCACCACTTTGGGGATGATAAAATTGCAGGATCAAAGCAGCCATTGTTGACTTACCTGAACCGCTTGGCCCTACAATAGCAACTTTCTGGCCAGCGCCTGCATCAAAAGATATATCATTCAATACTGTGAGTTCCGGGCGTGACGGATAGGCAAATACTACATTTGAAAATGATAAATCGCCTTTAATTTTTTGTTTAATTACATTCTCATGCTCATGTACAGATATGTCTTCTCCGGTTTCATCCAAAATTTCTAGCACGCGTTCGCTGGCGCCAACTGCTTTTTGTAAGCTTGCCCATAAATCGGGGAAATTACCCATTGATGCGGCTACAAAAATGCCATAAATCACAAATTTAGTAAGCATACCAACAGTTAACTGACCCTGGCTAACCATAGTAGAGCCATACCAAATTACCCCTGCAATCGCGCCAAAAAGACAAAAAACAACAAAAGAAATAAACATACCTCGGAACTTTGCACCTCTTACAGCAAGCTTAACAACGTCGCGAAGATTTTTATCATATCTCCCAGCTTCAAAAGCTTCATTTACAAATGCCTTAACATTTGCTATGCCTTGCAATGTTTCTTCAACTACAGTATTTGATTCAGCCAGCTTATCTTGTGTTTGCCGGGAGAGTTTGCGTATAAATTGTCCAAAAAATACAGCTATTACTACCATCACAGGCATTACCAGCAACAACGCTAACGTAAGTTTTGGTGATACAATAAACAAGAAAGTAACACCACCGATCAATAAAATCAACTGGCGGATCATTTCGGCAAGGTTGTTTGTTATTGCATTCTGTATTTCTGAAAGGTCGGCCGATATTCTGCTGTTCAATTCACCAACTCTGCGGTTCGAGAAAAAATTCATAGGCAGGGTTATGAGTTTAAAATAAGTGTCTCTCCTTATATCGGCTAATGACCGTTCCGCAACTTGTACAAACAACACAACCCGAAAAAAGGATATAATAGCCTGTGCAAATAATACAATTAACGCTAATAACCCTATGCCATTTAATGTCGCCGGTAAAAAAGAATGTTTGGGTTTACCCTGTGCAGCGTCGATCAACGCCCCTAAAAATTGTGGGAAAGATAATCCCACGAGGCTTGACAAAAATAAACAGATCATGGCAACGATAAATTTGCCGCGGTGAGGCTTAATATATGAAATCAGCCTCGCTACTTTTTTTAAACTTTTGCTGTTTATTTTTGCCTTTGATAGCTCTTTATCCTGTGAGTCGCCACTATTTAGTCGTCGTCTTGCCATTTATGTTAGCTAAAATACCTATAATTTAACAATCTTAAGTGTAAGACGATTGGCGCCTTAAAACATTTTACAATATAATATCGTAAAGTTAGGTCTTTCGTTTGCTTTTGCGGATAGAAAGAAATAAAATTAACGCCAGCATACATATAAATACGGTTAAACGGATGCGCTGGGTCTTTTCCTCTTGATCTTCTTGTTTCTCAGCCTCCGATCTTAAATGATCAACCTGGTCTCTCAGTCTGTTGATGGTATTCATGAAAGCGATGTTGCTTTCCTCTGTTTCCTTTGAATGGCTTTGCACCTGCGTTTGCTGAAAAGTGCGGTAATCCAACAATATTTTTAATTCCTTGTAGATATCATCGTCGGTTTTAACAATGTCCATTAATATATCGTTCGACCTCCGGATATCCTTTTTTGTTTGAAAACCAAAAATACCAGTGCGCTTGCTAAGGCTTTCGTCATATTGTCCAAATTTTTGCGACCTGGCGGCAAGCATGCTATTTATCTTTTTTCTTTCCAGTTGATAAGCCGCAGAATCGCTGTTTACTTGTGCAAAAACATTTGCTGATAAAAGTCCAATCAGGATTAAAAGAATTATTTTTTTCACGCCTCTATAAAGTCAATTACAATACTATCGCCAATATTTAAACCTAACAAACCGCTGGCGTTGCCCTTGTTAATAGCAATTTCCAAATGATCGCTTATGCCAAACATGCACAATTTTTCGCCTTCCGGCACTTCGTTGTAATGCCAGCTCAGGTGATTAATCGTTTCGTTCCTTTTAAACGATAACAAAAACCGCCTGCCTTGTTGTACTGTAGCAAAAAAGTCTTTGGTAATATTGGTAATTACGTTCTGGAAAGAGTCGATATAAATAACCGATCCTTTTATAAGATTTTTTTCTACCACGGGCTGTAAGCTCATTTTTTTTTCGATGCCGCTTACAGGTATTCCTATTTCGCGCATCTTTTTTCCTTGAGCAAGGTGGCAGGCAGCTTTAACAAAAATGTCGGCAAGCGGGAAATGCAGAAATTTCAAGTCCTGCATAATGTTTAACTCAACTATTTCATCGGGTTCACCATCAAAAATCAGTGAAAATATGCCATTGTCAGCCCCTACAAAAAAATGATTTTTATATTTTATAGCAAGATAGCGTGTATCAACATTGTAAACGGTATCAATACCAATTAAATGAACAGTAGCATCCGGAAAATAACAAAAGCTATTTTTCAGTATAAAAGCCGCCTGCTGTATGTTATAGGCTGCCACGCTATTGGTGATGTCAACAATATTTACTGAAGGCAACAATTTTAAGATACTCCCTTTAAGGGCGGCCTGGTAAATATCTTTATCGCCCAAATCAGTAGTTAAAGTTATTATTGCCATTAATTTTTCAAATATTTATCACTAATCTTGTACAAGATTATTGTTACAAATATTCAATTTTTAATTCATAAAAATCTGCAACCAAAAATCAATTTGTATTGAACGAACTTAAATTGTCAATTGAACAAATCAACCCTGCGGTACTATGGGGGCCAAATAATGATCATTTTGAAATCATTAAGAAACAATATCCTAAGCTTAAAATAGTGGCCCGGGGCAATGAAGTTAAAATACTCGGCGATGAGCATGAACTAAGTATATTCCAGGAAAAATTTTCTCATCTGCTGCAGCATGTTGAAAAATATGAAAACCTGAATATAACTGATTTGGAACGTATATTGGGGTCAAAGCCATCGGATACCGTAACTGCTGATCCTTCAGCAGATAAATTCGCGACCGGTGAAGTTATTGTTTTCGGCCCTAACGGCCTCATGGTAAAAGCGCGTACTGCCAATCAGCGCCGCATGGTTGAGTGTATCAATAAAAGCGATATTTTATTTGCAATCGGGCCTGCGGGCACCGGCAAAACCTACACTGCAGTGGCCCTCGCAGTAAGAGCGCTAAAAAATAAGGAAATTAAACGTATAATCTTAACCCGGCCGGCAGTTGAAGCAGGGGAGAACCTTGGCTTTTTGCCGGGCGACCTAAAGGAAAAAATTGACCCTTATTTACGCCCTCTGTATGATGCGCTTGACGATATGATTCCGGCAGAAAAGCTGAAATTTTATTTGGAGAACCGCACCATAGAAATTGCACCGCTGGCATTTATGCGCGGACGTACATTGGACAATTGTTTTGTGATTTTGGATGAAGCGCAAAACGCCACCGATATGCAGCTAAAAATGTTCCTTACCAGGATGGGGCCTTCGGCAAAGTTTATTGTTACCGGCGACGTTACCCAGATTGACCTGCCAAAAAAACAACAATCAGGGCTGCATACCGCCTTGCGAATATTAACCGATATTAAAGGAATAGAAATTGTTTACCTTAGCGGAGAAGACGTAGTACGGCACAAACTTGTCAGAAAAATTCTGGAAGCTTACGGAGATATACAGTAGCAAGTTCATAGTTAATGGATCATAGTTCATAGCAAAAGTTAACAGTGGCATTTAGATTTGAAGACTTGCAAGTATGGCAAAAGGCTATTGACTTAGGTGAACAGGTTAACCAATTAACTAAGAACTTTCCAAAAGAAGAAATATATGTTTTAACTTCGCAAATAAAACGCGCGGCAGATTCAGTTGTGTTAAACATTGCCGAAGGATCAACAGGTCAGAGTAAAGCAGTATTCAAAGTATTCTTGGGTTATTCACTTCGTTCAGCTATTGAAGTTGTAAGTTGTTTATTTATCGCTAAAAGAAGAGGTTATATTGAGCATGAACAATTCAATATTCTCTATAAAGAATATGAAATTTTAGTCAAAATGATAACGTCGTTAAAAAACTCCCTTTAAGACAAAAACGATTTTAGCTGTGATCTTAATATGTCAGCTAAAGGATTTTTTTCGACAATGAACCATGAACTATGAACCATGAACTAAAAGCGTTAAAAGAAACACATTTTGCATTCCCGGGTCAAACCGGTTTTTATAAGGGTAAAGTACGGGATGTCTATACCATCGGTAATAAATACCTGGTAATGGTGGTTACCGACCGGATATCGGCGTTTGATGTGGTACTGCCCGAAGCTATACCTTATAAGGGGCAGGTGTTAAATCAAATTGCTGCTAAATTTTTAAAATCAACTACAGATATTGTACCCAATTGGGTGGTTAACGTCCCTGATCCGAGCGTTACAATCGGCCGTATATGCGAGCCATTTAAGGTCGAAATGGTGATCCGCGGATACCTTGCGGGTCATGCCTGGCGCGAGTACAGTTCGGGTAAACGACAGGTTTGCGGTGTAAGTTTACCGGAAGGACTAAAGGAAAATGACAAACTTCCGGTGCCAATTATTACGCCTACAACCAAAGCCGCTGTAGGACATGACGAGGATATATCGAAAGAACAAATACTGTCAAAAGGTATCGTATCAGCTAATGATTACGAACAACTCGAAAATTACACCAAGGCATTATTTAAGCGGGGAGCCGAAATTGCAGCTAAACAAGGATTAATATTGGTTGACACTAAATATGAGTTCGGGAAAGCTGACGGAAAAATTTACCTGATAGATGAAATTCACACGCCCGATTCCTCAAGGTACTTTTATAGTAAAGGTTATGAAGAACGCCAGGAAAACGGTGAGCCGCAAAAACAGCTATCAAAAGAATTTGTAAGAAAATGGTTAATTGAAAATGGATTCCAGGGTAAGGAGGGACAGGTTGTTCCGGTGATGACGGAAGAGATCGTAAAATCCATTTCTGAGCGATATATTGAGCTCTTTGAGCAAATTACCGGCGAAGATTTTATCAAACCAGATAACCAAAGTGTAATAAAAAGAGTGGAAGTGGCTATAAATAATGCACTTACTGTGTTGTAATTTTTTATATTTGTAGATAAAATTATTATATATTAGCTTTTTAATAATACAAGAATGAAATTTACTGTTGACAAACACGAGAAATATATTTTGTTAAAGCTGAATGAATCAAAGCTAAATTCATTAATTACGCCGCAACTTAAGTCAGAGCTGATCCTGATCAATACTGAGGGTCAAAGAAATATCATTTTTGATCTTTCACAAGTAAAATTTGCCGATTCGTCAGGATTGAGCAGCTTATTGGTTGGGCATCGTTTATGCAAAAATGCTGCCGGGACCTTTATTTTAACCGGTTTAAATGACGCTGTTGCGCGTTTAATCACCATTTCCCAGCTCGATAACGTGCTTTCTATCGTACCTACCCCAGAGGAAGCTATTGACCTTGTTTTTATGGAAGAAGTAGAAAAGGAACTGAAAAAAGAAGCAAAATAAGAACCCTCTTGTTCACCAAGTATGAAATTCGAGGTAACAATACTTGGGAGCAGTTCTGCAACCCCCATTTTTAATAGAAATCCCTCATCACAGGTTCTTAATATAAATGAACGACTTTATTTAATTGATTGCGGCGAAGGTACACAACAACAATTATTGCGCTTTGATATTAAAGCCAGTCGCATCGATAATATTTTTATCAGCCACCTTCATGGCGATCATTATCTGGGCTTGGTAGGCCTCCTCTCTTCATTGCACCTTAACGGAAGGAAAAAGAAGTTGAGGATTTTTGCACCCCTCCAATTGAAGGAGATTATAGACCTTCAGTTAAATTATTCAGAAACGATATTAGAATATCCATTAGAATACACATTTACAAATCCTCAAACCTCAGAGATAGTCCTGGAAAACCAGGATATTATTGTTGAAACTATACCTCTCGATCATGGAATTGCCTGTACGGGATTTGTCTTCAAAGAAAAGAAAAGGCTAAGGAAATTACTTAAAGAAAAACTGGCCGAACTGAATATACCCGTTGAATATTATTCAGCTTTAAAAAAAGGACAGGATTATACTACTCCAGATGGCAAAATTTATAGAAATGATACTTTGACTTTGGATTCTGACGCCCCTAAATCATATGCTTATTGTTCGGATACCATGTATAATGAAGGATATTTACAATTGATAAGCAATTCAACAATGTTATATCATGAGGCTACTTTTTTAAATAATATGCTCGACAGAGCAGTTAACACCCATCATACAACCGCACTGCAGGCAGGTATGATTGCGTTAAAAACTAATGCCACAAAGTTATTGATCGGACATTTTTCTGCCAGGTATAAAACATTGAACGAACTTTTGGACGAAGCCCGGAGCATTTTTCCTGATACTGAACTGGCTATTGAGGGGAAAACTTTTTTTGTTGGTGAATAGTTGATTAGGTTGTGATTTGTGGTAGTTCTCAAACGCAATAATAATTTGTCAACCAGTGATGGTGATGCTTCAAAATTCCTACTCCCTACTATCTACTCACCATCGACTACCCACTATTCACCAATTCTATTTCTTCTTTCCTCCAAAAACCGAAAAGCTTACGTAGTCTTTTGGGTGTTCTTTTAAATCAATAAGCAACTTGTTAAGGCTGGCGGTGGCATCACTTAAATTTTTGTACAATTTATCGTCATTAACCAGCAAGCCTAAACTGCCTTTGTCGCTGTTTATTTTAGCTATAATTGCCTGCAAATCGGCTGTCGCTTTGCCGGCGTTGTCTAGTGTGCGTTTTATGTTAGAGTTGGCTACATCGCTGCTAATCTTTTCGAAGTTTGCTGTGATGCCGGTTAGATGCTCTGAACTGTTTTTCAAATTTCCTGAAACAGCTTCTGTATTGGTCAATATGGTATTAATACGTGCAGTTTGACCACCGATAAGGGCATCTATTTTTTTAGTAGCACCCTCGAGTGTTTGTAATGAATTGGCGATACTCAGAAAGCTCCGGTCGACATTCCTTTGAAAATCAGGATTTAATATTTTATTTACTGCAGCCAGCGTCGAATCTAATTTTGTAATAAGGTTTTCAGCTTTCATCTGGATCGGTTGTAAGCTTTCCGCTAAACTTCCCTGTATGTCGGC
>DASXMZ010000537.1:0-4465 GCA_036495385.1 Mucilaginibacter sp.
GGCGGGAATTTTGCACCCTCCTTATTCGCCGGGGGAACAATGGGTTACCTTTTTGCAATTATTTGTAACCTTGTCGGGCTTCCCCAGGTCCCTATAATAAACCTTACCATTGTTGGGATGGCAGGTGTGATGAGCGGAGTGTTATATGCCCCTTTAACCGCTATTTTCCTGATTGCCGAGTCAAGTTCGGGGTACGATCTTTTTATACCGCTGATGGTTGTTTGTGTGATATCTTTTTTAATTGGTAAATGGTTTTCTCCCCTGTCCCCAGAAGTAAAAAAGCTTGCTGATGAAGGCAAGATATTTACCCGTGAACACGACAGGAACCTTTTACTATTGATCAACCCGGCTGACCTGATTGAAAAAACCAGGTCGGCATTGGACATAAACGCCTCGGTTAAGGAAATGCTGGAGGTAATAAAAAAAGGAAAACGAAACATAATTGCGGTCCTGGACGAGAAGGAGCTTACCGGTATAATTTACCTCGACGACTTAAGGCCGATTTTATTCAATCCGGAATTATACCACCAGATTGATGTCCGTACTTTTATGAAGATACCTGTAGAGATAATATATAATACGGAGGATATGATGTCTATCGTAAACAAATTTGACGAAACCTCGACATGGGTTTTGCCGGTTGTCGACGATAAAAATCGGTTCCTGGGATTTATATCAAAATCTGCCATTTTAGACCGGTACAGGAATGTATTAAAAGAATATTCGGATGGGTAGAGAAGTTAATTATTGATAGCCGCTGCAAATATTGTCCATAGACAAAAAGGCTATTAACTATAAACCATCAACTATCAACTATTATTATATTTGCCAATGTTTTCTTCACAACGATATGATCAAAGAGGTGTTTCTGCTTCTAAAGATGATGTACATCAGGCAATAAAAAATATTGACAAAGGGATTTTTCCAAAGGCATTTTGTAAAGTTGTACCCGATGTTTTAGCCGGCGACCCTTCCTGGTGCAATATTATGCATGCAGACGGGGCCGGTACAAAATCGTCCCTGGCCTATGCCTACTGGAAGGAAACCGGTGATGCTTCCGTTTGGCGTGGCATAGCACAGGATGCCATTATTATGAACCTCGACGATCTGCTTTGTGTAGGCGCTACGGATAACATCCTCTTGTCATCAACCATAGGAAGAAATAAAAACCTGATATCCGGCGAAGTTATAGCCGCCATAATAAATGGTACAGAAGAAATACTAGCCGAACTCAGGGATGGGGGTATTGGCATTTATTCCACTGGTGGTGAAACTGCTGATGTTGGTGACCTGGTGCGAACCATCATTGTTGACTCCACGGTTACCTGCAGGATGAAGCGCGCGGACATAATTTCAAATCACAATATCCAACCCGGCGATGTAATTGTCGGTCTCGCATCGTATGGGCAGGCAAAATATGAGAAGGAATACAATGGTGGCATGGGTTCAAACGGCCTTACTTCTGCACGGCATGATGTATTTAATAAAACCATCGCCAGGAAATATCCTGAAAGTTATGACCCTGCAATCCCTTACGAGCTTATATTTTCCGGCAGTAAAAACCTGACGGATATAATATCAATTGGCGATGGCCAATCTGTAACCGCAGGCAAACTTGTATTGTCGCCCACCCGCACGTATGCCCCAATTATTAAAACAATACTTGATAATTACAGGAGTCAGCTACATGGCATGATTCATTGCAGTGGCGGAGCTCAGACCAAAGTGCTTCATTTCATTGATAACCTGCATATCATAAAAAATAACCTGTTCGGGGTGCCTCCATTATTTAAACTGATCCAGGAAGAATCAAAAACGAGCTGGCACGAAATGTATAAAGTATTCAACATGGGTCACCGGATGGAGCTTTATGTACCTGAAGAAATTGCGGGCGAACTGATAAATATCTCTCAAAGCTTTGGTGTAGATGCCCAAATAGTTGGTTATGTAGAAAAAGCTGACAAAAAACAAGTGACCATTAAGTCGGAGTTGGGCGAGTTTACCTATAACTGATCTTTTCGGTTTCATAAAAAAACCCAGCCAATCGGCCGGGTTTTTCTGTTTGTAATAGGTAAAAGGTATTAATTAATTAATTAATTATATACCTTATCCCAACCTGTGCCTGGTAGCGCGAAATTTGGCTGGTATCATATATAAATAATTTAGTAACCGGTATCAGGTTAGTCTTATCAAGATATGGAAACGAATAGGTGGCGTGCCCTGCTGCCGGATCAATACCCTGGAATTTAAGCGCGGTAGTAGCACCGTTGTTAAATCCGCTGAATGAATCGTAGTATAGTGAATTTTTCCATCTCTGGTCACAAACATCGGCAACATTATTTAAATTAGTTTCTTTTTATGAAATAATTTATTAACTATTGATATATTCGCATCATAAAAATTAGCAAATGGCATTTATTTTGCTCAATAATTTGCAAATTATCATACAAATTAAATAATTCTCTATTTTTTTTATCTATTGGATAAATTATATTCATTTTTTTCTCAAAAATAAGAAAAATATGAAATAAATATCACTTTTTTTCTTGGCAAATAAATTATTTAATCAAAAGAAACAATTTACAATTATGATTAATATTTTCCCATTAAAAGAAATTCACACGCCATTAGCCGATGAAAAATCGGAGATTTTGGAAAAAATTGAATCGGCTCTTAAATCAAATGGTTCAGCAAATTTAAACTGTTCGATTGATGATGCAGACGCGTTAATTATCCAGGAAAAATTTTCATACAAAAATTTCCTTTATATAAAAAGATTGAAAAATGATCCTATTTTCAAGAAACATGCAAATAAAATTTTTACAATAAACACAGATGATTGCGCGACCGGTTTGTTAAAGGGTTTATATACGAGCCTGCCAAAAAAAAGATTTGATTCTAAACGTCATTCGATTGTTCCGTTCGATTATTTTCCAAATGAATTAATTTTAAACACCGAACCAAAGATAATACCTTATTTTTTGGCGGGTTGGCGTGGAAATCCTGTATCGAACAAAATCCGGAATAAAATCATTAAGTTATTCAGTAAAGAAGCAAACTTTGATATAAATTCTACAGGCAGTTGGTTTAATCACAGCTTCGAGGAAAAACAAGTGTACAAAAATTGTTTAAATCGCTCAAAATTTACACTTTGTCCTTCTGGGTGGGCTCCGGTTACTTTTAGAATTTATGAAAGTATGGCCCTGGCAAGATGTCCGGTAATTATTGCCGACCAATTTGTACCGCCAGCCGGACCAGATTGGGATACTTTTTCAATATTTATTCCGGAAAAAAAAATAAATCACCTGAAAATCATTTTGGAAAAAAAAGAACCGTTGTATGAAGAATTAGGCAACCGGGCATATCAAAACTGGGAGATGTTTTTTTCACCTTCAAATATCTATAACTATTGTTCCGGACAACTACTTAAATTAATTCAAATGTCTCAATCATTAAGTGTTGAGTCAGAATTTAGAAGATGGGATTCTTATCAAATGCATTCCAGTAATAATTGGACAATTCCTCAAAGAGTTTTTAATAAATTAAATAAAATCATGGCGGTTTTTTAAGTCGTTATTGTTTTTAAAACAAAAAACCCGGCAAATTACCGGGTTTTATTGTTATAAAGATTTAGTAGGAATTAATTAAATATATACCTTATCCCAACCTGTGCCTGGTAACGCGAAATTTGGCTGGTATCATATATAAATGATTTAGTAACCGGTATCAGGTTAGTCTTGTCAAGATATGGGAACGAGTACGTTGCATGCCCGGTTGCGGGGTCAATACCCTGGTATTTAAGCACAGCAGTTGCACCGCTGTTAAACCCGTTGAACGAATCCGAATATAGCCCCCAGTTCCTGTTAATAAGGTTGCCAACGTTTATTATATCGACTGAAATTTCAAGCGTGTTCTTTGACTTGCCACAATTAATGAAAAAGTCTTGTGCAGCATGAAAATCAAACCTTGAGAAATAAGGCAATATTACCCCATTACGTTGAGCAAACTGGCCCCTGTGAGCGCTTAGATATGAGTCCTGGTTGATGAAGTTATTTAATTGTGCCCAAATTTGCGCAGGCGTCCTTGGGTCTGTTGCAAAGTCTTTCACCAATTCAATATCATTTTGATTTTTAGGAATATACATCAAATCGTTTGTAGCACCATCATTGTTTGGGTCGCCGCTTGTTATATATGAAACAGCTCCGTTGTTTGCATCTTCAAATAACAAACTCACGGTTGTTGATGTATACTTCCAATATTCCCTTTTATAAGCAACTGAAGCTATAATACGGTTAGGCTGGACATATGAGCTGTTTGACAAATTATCGGCATTGGGATTGCCGGCAACATACCGGGTACTCCATATCGTGCTTGCTGTTGAACCGCCATCATTTACATCTTGCGATCCGCTGTGCGTATATGCAACGTTGAAATACAAACCGTTGGTAAAGTTTTTTTGCAACTG
>DASXMZ010000538.1:0-2584 GCA_036495385.1 Mucilaginibacter sp.
AGGTTGAAAATTATATCAATACAACCATCCGGCAATATTTTCTCGGTTTTTATTCCTTGTCTATCGCCAGTAGCCATCCAGTAGGCGTCAATATATGATGCGAGAACAGGATGCGGTTCAAATTGGCGGTATATCATGTCAAATGATTTAGTGATTGGTATAACAATTATACTTCAAAATATTGCAAAACTCAAAGGCCTTTGATCGAAAGGTTAAAGGACTTCATTTAACTGGCGAAAGGGAATCGTGCTTAATATCGAACTTTTTGAAGGGCATTCATTTGATTATAAAATGAAGAGTGCCTTGATGGATCCGTTTTCAGTGGTTAGATACACAGGCTCAGTCCAGGTACAATTTTTATTTTGTCGCTTTTTTCCAAATCGTTCGATATTGGCCTGATTAAATTTGCATTTAAATAACTAATTTGTAACATGTTTAGAGTTATCCTTACAATGGTGTTAGCCACTGCGCTTATCACTTCATATCCTAAAATAAAATATAAACAGGCGCCGGGTGATCATCAGTCTTCACCAGTGCTGGTAAATACATGCCTTATTACCAAAAATGTACGGAGACTTATTCAATTCTACAGTAATATTTTACAGCTACCGGCAAAAATTACAGGCAGCGACTATGCCGAATTTGCCACAGGTGTGGGCATTGTTGCCATCTTTTCTGCCAATGCCCAGGAAAAATATATCCCTCGATCTGCTGTACCCGCAGTTAACAAGAGTGTTATCCTCGAGTTTCGTGTTGAGCATGTTGATAAGGAGTACATCCGGCTCGGACCGTGGGTAAAAACCTGGATCAAACCTCCAACCACACAACCATGGGGCACCCGTTCAATTTATTTTCGTGATCCCGACGGGAATCTTATCAATTTCTATGAAGTACTAAAACCCTGATGACCAGAATGTATAATATCGCGGCACAATTTTAATTTGGTTATAACCCAAACGTTTTTATGCCGTTTATTATGAATTTTAGTATATTCGTTTACGTCTTTTTGAACGCGAAGCACTTACTTTTATTCAAGCCAATTAGTCAAATCCATGTCATTTTATGGGAAACCTATCTGATATCGGCCGCATTTTCTATGGTATATCTATAGCAGGGATTGGGCTTCAGGCGATTCATTATCGTGATTTTCCTTGTATATTTCCGCTTTCGGAACATTTTTCGATGCAGGGCCGGGCAATTCTTGTTTTTATTTTCGGGATCCTATTTATTTTGGCAGGGGCTTGCATTCTTTTTGAAAAGAAAACCAGGCAAGTTTCCTTGCTGTTTGGGGGTATTCTTCTATTAATATTTTGTTTTTTCTACATCCCGTATCAATTCTTAGCGGGCTCAAATTATATGCATTTAGAGGACTGGAGAATGCGGCAAAAGAATTACGCAGTGATATCTTTAACTCGCGCGAGGTTAGCAAGAGGGTGCAAGAAAAATCAATAGAATATTTTATGCAAGGGCTGCCTCATATACTTATAATACATATGCCACCACCAAGAATGTTTTTTTAGCGTCACTGTAGCTACGCTACCCATTATATCAGTGTGCCGCTGGCTGCCGTACCCTTTTACAACTACTTCATCATTTAGCGACACAACCTGTGGTATCAATTTTACCGCATAGTTTACATTCTGCGTATTGTCGATAGTTATTGTTTGGGTTTCAAACCCGACAAAACTCACAGTAAACTGTTTTGCCGATGCGGGCGTATGGAAACTAAATCTGCCACCTGTATCTGTTGGAAGCGCTATATCTGTTCCGACAGCTCTGATAGTTGCGCCATGCAGTGGTTTATCATTGTCATCAAAAACCTGACCGTTAATTTTTCTTTTAGCAGACGATATAACAGCGACTTTCCTTAATGGAAATTTATTAACAGATAGAAATGGAATCTGCCTAATTTTAGCAGATGTATCGATCGTATTTTGTCCGTTCGCTCTAAAAATTACAGTTGACCCAAACAAGGCAATGGCCATCAGCCATTTTTCCCAGCCGGTTTCTGCTTTCGTATTTTGCGCGTCTAACTGCATATTGACCCGGTTTAGCTGTGCTTCGCCAAACCTGCCGCAAATGTCATTGTTGGTAACTAAATATTTAATTAACTGGGCATCCGTCATATTTGCGAAGTCGACCACCGTTTTGGAGCAATGGCTGCAATGACGGCCTTCGTTATTAGGGGTCATTTTCAGCCATGACTGATGGCAGGGCTTGGGAATGGTGATTTTCTGGATAGCGGTCATATCAGGAGAAATTTTAGTTAAAGATGCTATTTCCCCTGTCTTTCCACAAAGTTTCTAAAAAAATATAGCGCATTAACCATGGAAACTTTCCCGTTGCTCCGCATCGAAACATCTCATTCAAGCGTGAACGTTGCGCAACGGCCGAAAGCACGACATTCTTGTGCCGATCTTGTTTTTCAACTCAAGCTGGTGTTGCCACCACAGGTGTTGGGAAGATCATTCGGGAGGTATTTTTAGTATCTTATCTACCTTGTTAGGATCGCCGCCGCAGAGGATAACAAAGTCTTTCATTAAAGATTTTTCCAGATCATTGATAAACTTTTGCTTCATGATTT
>DASXMZ010000539.1:0-5593 GCA_036495385.1 Mucilaginibacter sp.
GGAAGCGGGGTAGTCGCCACTGAACTGGGAAAAGGCCTTGCCGACCGTGGGCACCAGGTTCATTTTGTTACCTATAATCAGCCAGCCAGGCTCGACCTGTTTTCCGAAAATTTATTTTATCACGAGGTTTCCGTATCTAATTATCCACTTTTCGATTTTCCCCCATATGAACTTGCCCTGGCAAGCCGTTTGGTTGATGTGGTGCGTTTCGAAAAATTGGATGTGCTGCATGTGCATTATGCCATACCTCACGCCTCAGCGGCCTTTATGGCAAAACAGATACTTTTAACCTACGGCATATATATTCCTGTTGTTACCACCCTGCATGGCACAGATATCACATTGGTTGGCCGCGACAGAACCTTTAAACCTGTTGTTACCTTCTCCATCAATAAATCGGATGGGGTTACCGCGGTTTCACAGCACCTGCGGAGCGATACTTACGAATATTTTGAAATCGAAAACGATATCCGGGTAATACCCAATTTTATCGATCTTAAACGTTTTAATCTGAAAGCAAAGGATCACTTTAAAAAGGCGATAGCTCCGGCTGGCGAAAGGATTGTGGTACATACATCTAACTTCCGAAAAGTAAAACGTACGGAAGATGTAATAAAGATTTTTGCAAAACTGGTAAAGAAAATCCCGGCCAAATTGCTGATGGTAGGTGATGGTGGTGAACGTTCACAATGTGAGCAACTGTCGCGTGACCTTGGTGTTAGCGACGATGTGCGCTTTTTAGGCAAGCAGGATGCGATTGAAGAAATATTATCAGTCTCTGATCTGTTTTTAATGCCTTCACAGTCGGAAAGCTTTGGTTTGGCAGCACTGGAAGCAATGGCCTGCAAAGTGCCTGTAATAAGCTCGAATGCCGGCGGTCTACCCGAATTAAACGTTGATGGCGTTACCGGCTACTTAAAAGATGTAGGCGACATTGATGGGATGGCCGAAAAAGCGATATATATCCTTGAAGATGAAGCCAGGCTGAAGACTTTTAAAGAAAAAGCCCTGGAACGCGCTAAAGAATTTGACCTGGCGAAAATACTTCCTGTTTATGAAAATTACTATGTAGAGGTGATTGAACGGTGTAAGGAGCGGGTTATTTGACGTAAAAGTGGATAGTTGAAGATCAACGTGTCTTGTTCTAGACCATCCTAATATAAATACTTTTAAGCAACAACCTGTATTTCAGTTGGCCACGGAACTATAAGACGATGCTGAACTAGATATTCTTCGATGGCCGTAAGGTTTTTTATGAAGTACTCGAAAAGTTCTTTGCTTCTACGATTACCAAGTCTAAACAAAACGACTTTAGGAAATACCCTGGACTGCATCGCTCTATAATAAAAATCTTTGTCCCTGGTGAGAATAACGTATTCATTGGTTAACGCGGTCTCCCATATCTCGCTATCGGGCACCTCATCCGAGACATCCTTTACGAACAAGTAAGAAATGGTTTTAATTTGTGAAAAACTTATCGGTAAATTAACATCAACCAAATAAATCATGAGTTATGTAATAATACATCGCTCGAAACAGGAGATAACTCGGATAATTTCGCAGCGTAATGCAAACAGGCGTACAGGTCCTCTTTTTCCAGAAATGGGAAATTTTCTAAAATATCAGTAAAGCTGTCACCTGCAGATAGATGTTCCAATACCATAGTTACAGTCATACGCTTCCCACGGATGGTAGGTTTTCCGCCACATAAACCCGGCACCATGGTTATTCTGTTCAGTAGTTCATCCATATTAATACTTATAAAACTGCTTAAACAAAGTTAATCAATAAAAAGTCGAAAATGAAGTAGCTTCCGGCTTTTTGCTTTAGTCTTTCAGCTTTCCACTTACTCCGCCGAAGTAAACTTTAAGCACACCGGATTGCCAAGTTGTATATTGTTCCTGGTGATTACTAGTTTGCCGGTTTCTTTATCAATTTTATAAACAAAAATATTATCACTGTTCTGATTAGCTACTAACAGATAATTGCCGGTTGGGTCGATCGCAAAATCCCTTGGGTTTTTGCCGTTGCTTGATATCCGTTGAACAAATGAAAGCTCCCCGGTTTCGGGAGTAATAGCAAAAACAGATATTTCATTGGTTTCCAAACGGTTTGAGGCGTAAAGGAATTTTCCGTCTGGCGATATATGAATGGCGGCCCCGGCAGTTTGACCTTTAAATCCCTCGTTCAGCAGTGTTATGGACTGTTTTTCTTTCAGTTTTCCGTTATCATAATCGAAAACATGCACGGCAGAGCCCATTTCTGTTAACAGGTAAACATGCTTCTTATCATCCGAAAAAGCAATATGACGCGGCCCTTCGCCGTCTTTTACACTTACGAAAGGTGGAGTGGCAGGACTCAAAGGCTGTGGCTTCGAAGCATGATACCTCATCACGTTCAATTTATCAGTCCCTAAATCTGAATACAATAGATATTTTTCATCTGGCGACAACATGGCAATATGTACGTGCGGGCCTTCCTGCCTGTCGGTGTTTACGCCATGACCTTCATCATGTAAAACTTGTGAGGCTCCATTAAGCGAACCGTCTTTATTAATCGGTAATACACTAAGGGTACCACTGGAATAATTGGCTACAAATGCATTTTTTAGTGCTTTGTCAACTGAAATATAACATGGATCGGCACCCTGCGACGATTGTTTATTAATAAAAACAAGTTTCCCTAATTTGGGTTCGAAAGTAAAAGAACTTACCTCGCCGTTTTTGCCAATTTCATTCACTGCGTAAACGAATTTATTGTTATCGGAGACACATAAGTAGGAGGGGTTTTTAACGTCGTCTATTTCATTTAAGTAGGCCAATTTGCCCGTTTCGGCATAGAAGCGATAAACATAAATCCCTTTGCTGCTCCCTGTTGTGTAGGTGCCTATAAGCAGATCGTAAGTTGAAGGAACTGCTTTTTTTTGCTGCGCATAAATAAACACAGGAAAAAGCAGCGACAGGAGTACCAGTAATTTTTTCATTTCGGGATGAATTGGTTATTGGCCGCAAGATAGCAATTATAGGTAGAAGGTGAAAGGTAAAGGGTGAAGGGATAATCTTCTTTTCCTGCCTTTCGCCTTTATCCTTTCACCTCCTAAATAAGGTGTTTCAACTGTATCACTTCGCTTTCGTCAAGGTAACGCCAGCGGCCGCGGGGCAAGTCTTTTTTTGTTAGGTTGGCATATACCGAACGGTCGAGTTTTACAACTTCGTAACCTAAATGTTCAAATATCCTGCGTACAATGCGGTTTTTGCCGCTATGCACCTGTATGCCTATCTCTCTTTTACTGCCGCCGGCTATGTATGATATTGAATCTGGTTTTATCGGGCCATCTTCCAGCTCCAAGCCAAAAGCAATTTTGTTTAGGTCGCCCTGCGTTAAGCTTTTATTTAGCTCAACCTGGTATAATTTAACAATATTGTTACGGGGGTGCGAAAGTTTGTCGGCGAGGTCGCCGTCATTTGTCATTAAAAGAAGGCCGGTTGTATTACGGTCAAGGCGGCCAATCGGATAAATACGTTCTTTGCTGGCTTTTTCAACCAGGTTCATAACCGTCCGGCGCTCTTGTGGATCTTCTGTTGTTGTAATGTAGTCTTTGGGCTTATTCAACAGCACATAAACCATTTTTTCGCGCCTTAACGTTTCGCCGTTATATTTAATCTCGTCTTTTTGAGGGTCAACTTTATGCCCCAATTCGGATATTACAACGCCATTTACTGAAACCACGCCCGCTGCTATCAACTCGTCCGCTTTACGACGTGAACAGATGCCGGCATTTGAAATATAGCGGTTGAGCCTAATCAGGCCACTATCTTTAGCCTCGGGGCCTTTTTTACGTCCACGCAAGGTTTTTGCGGGAGCGTCAAGGTCAGGTGTTATTTTATCGTACGGTGATTTGTGGCGTTGAGGTCTTTCAGTATTAGCAGGTTTGTCGCCATAGGTCTTTTTAAATCCCCCGCCTCCAGACGGCCGTGTTCCAAATTTTTTGTCGCCAGTTCTTTCGTTAGTACCGCGATAGGTATCCGAGCTTCTTTTTGGTTTGTCGTCAGTATTTGAGGGACCTGAAGAAAATTTACTGCGTGACTGGAAAGGCTTACCGCCCGACGGAGCACTGCCAAAACTTCTCTTAGGTCTTTCATCATTATCCGCAACCCGACCTGTATATGGTCTGCTTTTAGCGCCAAACGACTTTTTGTCGGTCGATGAACCATTATCGGCTGCTCTGCCTGTATATGGTTTCTTTTTCGCAGAAAACGAAGATTTTCCGGCAGAACCAGAACTAAAGCTGCTTGCGGATTTATTGCCATCCTCCGTCTTGCCCTGGTATGACTTTCCTGACGATGAAAAAGATCTTTTTTCGCCCGAACGTTCACTACTATACTTTTTTCCTGGCTTGTTTTCGGTTTGATCGGGAGCGGATGTTGAATTTCTTCTTGATGAAGGTGCTCTTTTTGGGCGGTCCCCAGCATTGGAAGACCTGCTTGATGATCTGCCGGATTTGTCATTTCGACTATTTCCTGATCTGTTAAATACCATACTTTTTCAATTAGCGCTTTCACAGCGTGAGGGGGCAAAGTTAGCAATTTTTGGAGTTTAATTTTGTTTTTTTTTGCCGGTTCAAAAACTATGTTTAACAGCTTTTCAGAGCGGTTTTTGAACCGAAAACGCGTTTTAGTAAACACCTTAAAAAGCTAAGTATTTGATAATCTGATTTATATAATGTACCTTTGTTGAACATTTACCTGATTGTTGAACTTATGGATAAAAAAAATGACTGAAAAACATTCAATTAAATGCTCCGTAGTACTACTTTTAATTACTGTTTTTTCGCTTAATATTTGCCCGGCAAAAGCAAGCGAAAAGATCAAAAAAACATCAAAATCAAAAACTAAAAACTCATCTGGTGAACCAAAATTTATTTTTAAGGAAGACCCGATAACTGACTACAGCTTTGCTGATGAAGCGCTGCCTGTAGAAGACGCCGCGGTTGCGCACAAAATGGAACGCTCGCTAAAGAAGCATAGTTTCCATCACATCCAGTCGTACGTTTTACAAAACAAAGCGGCGAAATTATTCCCTGTCATTGAACCTATTTTAAAAGCGCACCATATCCCTGACGATTTTAAGTATATGGCACTTGTAGAATCGGGCTTTGGTGATGGAACTTCTTCAAAGGGTGCACGAGGCTTATGGCAATTTTTGCCCGGTTCAGCACGTACGTACGGCCTTAAAGTTGGGCCGGGTATTGATGAACGGATGAATATTCGTAAATCGACCGTAGCAGCATGTAAGTATCTTAAAGAGCTTCATGCTGAATTTAAAAGCTGGACTTTAGCTGCTGCTGCCTACAACAATGGGGAAATAAAGCTTGCTAAGTCTATACACCAGCAAAAGGAACATGATTATTTCAAGATGCATTTAAACCGTGAAACCGGGGTTTATGTATATAACTTGGTTGCTATGAAGGCAATAATAAGTCAACCCAGAAAATATGGATATAAACATTACTATGCCAGTTATTATGCCAGCATTAACCCTTCGGAACTGCTGGTGGCTATTAATTAATTATTAAATTTAGCCATTTGGCGAA
>DASXMZ010000540.1:0-5831 GCA_036495385.1 Mucilaginibacter sp.
ACCGACGGGGTTACCACTGCGCCCAGCCTAACCTGGCTTATGCCGATGGTACCTGTAAACGGCGCATAAACCGTTGCATAAGTTAAATTGGTTTTGGCTGTTTTTACCTGCTGTTCCGAAGCTTTTACGGTACTCTTTGCCTGTTCAAGGGTAACCACGGCATGGTCAAACAGCTGTTTAGCCACAGCGTTGTATTTATTCAGGTATACATAACGGTCGGCATCCTGCTGTGCCTGTACCAAAGCGCTTCTAGATACATCCAAGTTAGCCAAAGCCTGGTCATAAGCTGCTTTGTACAAGCGTTCGTCAATCTCGTACAACTTTTGCCCTTTATTTACCTTCGTACCTTCCGTAAAAAACATACCGGTAACAGCTCCGGCTACCTGCGGTAATAAATTTACCTGGTTTAGCGCACGTGTAGTTGCAGGGAATTTATCGTAATACAGTACCGTCTTTGGTGTCACCTTCAGTAAATTTACAGGTACCTCGGTATTTGGCGGAGGCTGTTTTTTACTGCAGGCAGCCAGTATTACGCAACTTATAAAAACGATATTTAATATTACTCTATTCATTGAGGCTGATTATTTTTTATAATTAATATGAAATATTTCCCATAGCCTTTTGGAGGTCTATTTTGTTTGATAACACCTGGAATAATGCATTTAAATAACTTATTTCGGATGTTATCAGGTTTGATTCGGCTGTAATTACATTCAGGTAAGCTACAATTCCCTGCCTGTACTGCAAGGTTACCACAAAGTATGTACGTTTTGCCAGGGCTACATTTCTTTGTAATAAACTTAAGTTATAAAAGTTGCTTTTGTAGTTAGCCAAAGCGGCTGTATATTCAGAATAAATTTGCGATTTCAGGTCAACCTGATGCCAATCTATGATCTTTTCTTCCAATCTGGCCTTGCGCAGATTTTGCAATCTTGCGAACCCGGTAAAGATGGGTATGGTGAACGATACGCCTATTAACGAACTTGGATAAGGCGTTACGAAAAGGTTAGAAATGCTATTACTTCCATAAGCCAGGTTATAGTTGTAAAATGCTGATAACGTGGGTAAAAAAGAAAACTTATAGTAATTTATCTGCTCGTTTTGTAAATCCTTTTCAGTTTTAATTTGCTGGAATTCAATACGTTTTTCATATTGTAACTGCTGTGCGGTGTCAATATGTATGCTTCTCATCATTTCCAGCGTATCAAAATTAACATTAAACTGCTGTTCGGGCGGAAAGCCCATTAAACGCTTTAACGAGGCATATTGCGGCACCACATTTTCATTCGCCTGCTTTAATTGCGCCATCGAGTTGTTTAAAGTAATCTCGGCTTCCTCATAGTCCGTTTCGTCAACAATGCCCCCCTTGTATTGATGATAAGCATCCCTTAGGTTTTTACCAAGCCTGGCCGTGTCTTCTTTTAAAACGTTAATTTGCTCCAGTGTAAGCAGTACGTTATAAAACGATTTACTTACTGAAGAGACCAGAAATATTTTTGTGCTGTCGGTAACTTGATTGGCTTGCTGAATATAAAGAGGAGCACTCCGGTAAGCATATAAAAGCGAAGGGCTGAATATGGCTTGCGATAGGGCAACACCCGGCACAAAAGAATTAGCGTCGCTTCCCTTTGACTGGTTTGTATTACCGTTTGAGTTTGAAATGTTACTATTTGACGACTGAATGGTATGAATGAAATTTCCGCTTGCGTTTAGCTGCGGAAGCCACCCTGCCAGGGCGATTTTATTCGTCGCGCGGGCTACATCAACATTTATTAACGATACATTTAATCCCGGCTGGTGCTTCATTGCGTATTCGATACATTGCTGAAGTGATAAATATTGATTAGCACCTGGGTTAGCAGCATCCGACACCTTTGGCGAGCTTAGTAAACTGCTTTTATTGATGGAATCGGGCACAGAGCCTGCGGGGGGTATGTAATTTAAATTACCATTTTGTGCAAAGGAGTATGTTGAACAACAAAACAAAACGGCAATAAGTACATGAACCCGGATCTTACTAATATTAAAAAAGATATTCGACATTTTTAAATAAGATGATTTACAATTTTAATAAATAATAACCCTTATGGCGCACGATTCAATAAAAATATCCAAGCCAAAAGGTATTAAATATTTATTGTTTTTTCAGTGTGTAAAAATGACAAAAACAAAAGGTATTACAGGTAACAATATTGTTAATCTGCTTGCAGCGTCATTAACTCATTAGTATTGTTACTTAGTGAGATGGTTTTTGGATTTTGTTTGTTTGAGATAGCGGTAAATAATTCAATAAAAAAGCCATTAGCTATTTTACGGCTAATGACTCTTTTATTTTATGCTAATTAAGTGTTAAAACGGCATTGTTAATTTTACCAATGAATTTCCGCCCATGCTATAAATACCTGAATAACCATTAGGCGATGCCGAATAAAATTCAAAATATTTTAAACGGCCTAAGTTAGTTTGATAGGCCTTATCCAAAGTGTTGTTACACCCGGCTGAAATTGCAGTGGCACATGTTTATATAGTTTATTTTAGTCGGCTATCCTGAATGCGGCGCAAATGTCTGCCGATAATCCGCTGAAATTTTCGTCAAATGCCGGAAACAAAAGATGTGCACCGACGTACAAATATTATTTTAACAATATTTAAAACCAAATTGAATTTATTGGATAATTACCATTTAATTAAAAAATTTCATTACGTCGTTGTAGCAAATTCAATTTCTGTTTCGTTATTGAACATATGTACTTAAGTGTTAAAAATTATGAAAACCCCTAAAAACGCATCAAAAATAGGACTAGCAAGTTTTGGCGCGGCATGCTTGCTATCCCTATTGTTGTCATCCTGTTTAAAAACCAACAACAATAATTACTATCCGCCGGTTGCATTAGTAGCTTTTGTTCAGGCCTCGCCCGATGAGCCGCAATTAGACTTTTACCTGGACGTTGATAAGGTTAACATATACCCGATTAATTATGGAGATCATTTTGATTACTTCAGGGCGTATACCGGCTCAAGAGTGGCCAATTTCTATGACCACACCAGTATGAATAAAATTTTTTCGGCTACTATTCAATTAAATCAAAACACTAATTATTCGCTTTTCCTCGCTAATAAGTCAACCCAGCCGGAGCTTGTAATGCTAACTGATACCATTAATCAGCCTGCCGCGGGAAATGCGAGCATTCGTTTTGTAAATCTTAGTCCCGATGCCCCGGCTGTTGATTTGAGTGTAACGAGCGGCTCTGCTTTGGTTTCTAATAAAAGTTATAAAGGGTACTCTACTTTTATACCAATTAAAGGAAACGCAACTTATAATTTCCAGGTTCTGCAAACAGGTACAAATACTGTGCTCGCCACACTTCCAAATATTTTTTTGAATAGTGGCTCTGTTTACACGGTATGGTTTCACGGCCTGGCCGCCTCAACTGGAACAACTGATCAATTAGCCGCCAACATATATACCAATGCCTATTTCTATTGATTGGGGACGCTGTAAAAACTTGCGCCGGATGTTTACCGGTGCATTTGAATTATATGCTGGAATTATTTGACTTCTTTTATGGCTTTTAGCTCCTTGATCTGGCGCACCAGGTGATCAAACATAACCGCTGCCGACTTGGTAATTTGTTCATCAGGGGTAAATATTCCGCAGTCACCAATAAACTGGTTAAGCGAGGGGATATTTACACTTTTCGCATTCAGGGGGTTTAAGCAGACAATGTTGAATCGTCAACAGTTCCGATAGCTATCGGGATTAGTCGTAAGTCTAAAGTTGTACTCGTTCCTTTTGGCTTATGACTTAAGACTCCTGACTCAAGACTAGCGACATTTTATGATTAACGCAAACTATACTAACGAATACAATTCTTCGCGTTGCTTTTGTACCGCATCGCTGTTAATATACTCGTCGTAGGTCATCAGTTTATCTATCGTACCTCCCGGAGTGATTTCGATGATGCGATTGGCAACTGTTTGCACCAGCTCATGGTCGCGCGAGGTAAACAATATAGTTCCTCTAAAATCTTTCATGCCGTTATTTAACGCAGTAATCGATTCAAGGTCGAGGTGGTTTGTTGGTTCATCAAACATCAGCAGATTGGCTTGCTGGAGCATCATGCGGCTAAACATACAACGCATTTTTTCACCGCCCGACAATACATTGCTTTTCTTCAAAACTTCTTCGCCCGAAAATAACATGCGGCCTAAGAAGCCGCGTATAAACTGGTCGTCTTTGTCGCCGGGAGAATATTCGCGCAGCCAATCGATCAGGTTTTCATTTTTACCTTTAAAGTATTCTGCATTGTCGATAGGAATATCTGCCGGGTTTATGGTTACACCCCATTTAAACTCACCTTTGTAATCTTTATCGCGACCAGTCAACACGTTATAGAAAGCCGTAGTAGCCAAACTATTTTGCGAAAGAATAGCTATTTTATCCCCTTTATTCACCATCAAGCGTATGTTGGCAAATAAAAGTTCACCGTTTAATGATTTGCTGAGGTTTTCGATCTGCAACACCTGGTCACCTGCTTCGCGGCCAAGGTTATTGAATATAATGCCCGGATATTTACGGTTGGATGGTTGTATCTCATCCAGGTTAATTTTATCCAATGCTTTTTTACGGCTTGTTGCCTGTTTTGATTTCGAGGCATTAGCGCTGAACCGGCGGATAAATTCCTGGAGCTCTTTCACCCTGTCCTCAGCCTTTTTATTCTGATCGGCCCGTTGTTTTAAAGCCAATTGACTTGATTCGTACCAAAAGGTATAGTTACCAGTGTAGATGGTCATCTTGGCAAAGTCAATATCTACCACGTGGGTACAAACCGTATCCAGGAAGTGCCTATCGTGCGATACCACCAGTACAATAGCTTCATATGATGCTAAAAAGTCTTCCAGCCAGCTTACTGTATGTATATCAAGGTCATTGGTAGGCTCATCGAGTAGCAATATATCAGGTTTACCGAAAAGAGCCTGCGCCAATAAAACACGCACTTTTTGGGTATTATCAAGGTCTTTTACAAGTTGGTAATGAAATTCTTCTTTAATACCAAGATTGCTCAACAAAGTGGCAGCATTGCTTTCTGCATTCCAACCATCCATTTCGGCAAATTGGTTCTCCAGTTCACCCGCCCGCTCTCCATCGGCATCGCTAAAATCTTCTTTCAGGTAAATAGCGTCCTTCTCTTTCATTACGGCATACATTTCCTTATGCCCCATCATTACAGTTTCAATTACCGTAAATTCATCAAAAGCATAGTGGTTTTGGCTTAATACAGCCATGCGTTCACCCGGAGTAAAACTTACCGATCCGCTCGTAGGATCAACTTCCCCTGAAAGTATTTTTAAGAATGTAGATTTTCCGGCACCGTTTGCGCCGATAATGCCGTAGCAGTTGCCTTGTGTAAATTTAAGGTTAACGTCTTCAAATAGTGTACGTTTACCATAGCGTAAAGATAAATTGGATACCGTGATCATTTCTGCCCCTCTGATTTTGCCGCAAAAGTATGGTAAATACTTTTACTTATTAACACTATGTGTATTAATTACACATTTCAAACAAAACGTTTAGTAAAGTTTACTTCAAATGTTTATTTCCCCAACTCGGCCGGGTTTTCCCGCCATGTTGTTAATAATTCAACGTCTTCTGTTGTTATATATTGATTAGCCTCGGCGAATTTTAGTAAAGCTTTATAATTTGACAGGGTTACGAAAGGACAATTTGCTAGTCGGAAATTGTCGATTGCCACGTCGAAGCCATAGCTGAATATGGCGGCAAGTCCGGCCACATCATAACCAGCATTGCGTAAGGCTTCAATTGCCTCCAG
>DASXMZ010000541.1:0-8855 GCA_036495385.1 Mucilaginibacter sp.
AGATTCTTTGGGTCCGTAATCAGACCGTCTTTCATCAAGTCAGCTGCAATAGTTGCGTTGGCGATGGAGTCTTTAAGAGCCCGCTCGCGCACGCTTTCAGGAGTGTAACTCGGGTGAATAGGATAGCTGGGTGCCCTATTGTACCCGTTATTTAAGCCGGGATCATGGTATTCATGGTTAATATTGAAGTTATCTCCTGGTTTAAAATATTTATCAACAATCCGGCGATGTAATTCCTCCGACCGTAATACGCCATCAATATACAACTCGCTGTTAGTAAGCTTGTAAGTGTAGTGAGTTTTATCTTTAACCAGGTTTTCCCTCACAAGTTCATCGCCAATCAGAATAGCCTTTGCCGGATATTCTTTATATCTCGACGCGTCATAGTCGTAGGTATTAGGATGGCCGTTTTCATAAGATACAGTTGGTTTGTGATCATCACTACCGCGATGTTGGGCAAGGCTAAGATTTAGGGAGTCTATCTGGTGCTGTATCTGCATTTTTGTTAGCTGGGCTTGAAGCCGCGCAACTTGTGCGGATGTTGAGGTATCGCTTACCTGATGATTTTGTTTCTTTGTTTTTGTCGTATCGGCGTTTTGTACTGCCGCAGTATAACCAACGATTTGCTCGTTATTCGTGCTATTATTGTTACTTACCGAATTTGCAGGAAGCGGCCGGTGTTCGTTATTTTTAATTTTAGGTACTGCGGTGGCGTTTGCAGGTTTAATACGCCGTATTTTATGGTCCTTATTATTTGAGAATGCGGCTGTAATTAATACGGCCGAGATCAGGCAAACGGTCAGCACCATTTTTTCAACCCGGTTTAAAGATTGATTATTGTTGGAAAGCATTCGTTTAACCCGTTGCAAAGTGTGGCCATTGCTACCTCCAAGTCCCATTGCGTATGCCGGCGTGGCCGACCGGTATTCCTCGCACGAAACCAGCGCTTTGATGTAACTTACTTTGCTGCTGGTATGGGCGATCACCATGTCGTCGCAACAATTCTCGCGTTCGGCTTTAATAAGCGCCGATACCCATAACACAGCCGGGTTAAAGAAAAATATGATCTCCATTAAATTTTGCAGCAGGTTAACCAGGAAATCTTTGCGGCGGATGTGGGCAAGCTCATGCACCAGGATGGATTCCACTTCCTCTGTTGACAAGGCAGTTAACAAACCTACCGGGATCAAAATAACCGGTTTAAAGTGTCCTATCACCACGGGTAATTGGGCAATACCAGATTGCAGGATGCGCACAGCACTTTTAATGCCCATATTGCGGGCAAGTTCACTCACCCTGTTTTCTAAATATACTCCTGCCGATGCGACCTTGTTCCATTTAATATAATAAACACTCTGCAAACCCGCCGCTAATTGTACGCTCCTTGCGCAGATAATCAAAAACCATACTAAAACTATTACATCGGCGTGGGTATTAAAATAACCGGTACAGACGGATATGATATCGGAAGCCGTTTTGCGAACCTGCTGATGATTAGTTACCATTTGCAGGGTAGGAGTGGGCGATATAACCGTAGTGGCAGTAACCTTAATATTTTCCGAAGGATGAAGCTGCTTAAAAAAAGTAAAGGCTGCTGCTATTGCAAACAAAAACAAATATCCCGTCAGCAGATTATATCTTAAAGCCGCACTTGATTTTTTTGTTAGAATTATAGTTAAGCCGGTTATAACAGCCATGATTATTCCCTGCCATAATGAATGGATCAAAGTATTGCAAAGCGCTTTAATAACTTGATCAGATACCAGGTCCGTGAGGTGCAATTCCATAGTTAAATATTTTTAATATTATTCCTTTTCTAATTTGTTCAACAACTCCTTTATCGCTAGTAAATCTTCTTTCGAGGTTTTTTTATTGCCAAGCAATTGCATTACGAGTTTACTTGCTGAGCCTTTGTATATCGAATCGACAAATTTTTCAAGCAGATGATCTTTAGTTTTTTGTTCATCTTCGGCAACGCTATAAATGTGTTTCATCTGGCTTTCGTCACGCTTAAGAATGCCCTTATCAGCCATAATCTGCATCAGCTTAAGGGTAGTAGTATAATTCACGTCCTTTTGTTTTAGTAATTCGCTGTTTACTCCGCGCACCGTTGATGGGCCACTTTCCCAAAGCACCTGCAGTATTTCGAGCTCCGATTTGGTGGGCTCCAGTTGTTTATTTTGATCTTTCATATTACTTCAATACAAACATAGGAAAAATTTCGTACGAAACAAATATTATGTAAAATAATTTTGCCTCACCTAAATGTGAAGCCGCATAAATGCCTTAAAAAACAGGTAATAACATGAATAATCCTCCCCGGTAGGAAGGACTTTAAAAGCCGTGTTATTCATCAATAAGCAATCAAAAAGTCTCCCCAACCGGGGGAGATTTAGAGGGGGCTTTTGCCTCTATTAAATCCCACAAATTGCCATACAAATCCTCAAAAACAGCAACAGTTCCATATACTTCAACCCTTGGTTCGCGAACAAAGCTTATCCCGTTTTTTAATATTTGATTATAATCTCTCCAAAAATTATCAGTATGTAAGAACAGGAAAACCCGCCAACCTGTTTGATTACCGATCCGTGTTTTTTGTTCGCCGCTCACTGCCTTCACCAATAATAAACAGCATTCGGTCGCACCTTTCGGCCTTACTAAAACCCACCTTTTGTCCTCACTTAATACGGTATCTTCAACCAGGTCAAAATTTAATTTCTCCGTGTAAAACCGGATGGCTTCATCGTAGTCGTTTACTACTAATGCATATGGGCGATGTGTTGTTTCATAAGGTGATTTAAATCGAATTCGATAGATTTGGTAGCTTCTTATCGTGATCAAAGCAAAAAGGCTTTAGTATATAATTTTGGTGTTGGGCATTCTTTTTTCAATCGATGATAGTTTTAAACTATCTATGGGATTATCGATTAGCGTAATTTCTTTTAATGTTTTCATGGCTATCATTTTTATTGGGAGAGTAGAGATAAGGTTTTCATATAAATTCAAAGTCGTTAAGCTATCTAACAAAATAATCTCGTCTGGCACTGTCTTAATATTATCTGCACTTAAGTGAATTGTTTTAAGTTTCTTACATTTCGAAAGATTAATAAGTAATTCTTTGATATTGATACGATTTTGATGTATCAAACCAAATTCTTCCAGATTGTTTAATAATGGAAAATTTAAACTTAAGGTAGGAATTTGATTATTCCCAAGATTTAACCTTTTCAGGTTCTTTAATTGGTGCATGAATTTAAGATTCGTGTTAAAATCAAATTTAAACATGCTCGTCATGTCAAGTTCCTCAATGCTGTTGCTATTGTAAAAGTCTTTTGGCAATGTTTTGATATCCGTCCAATAGATATTTAGAACTTTTAAATGTTTCAATTGAGTTATTCCAACCGGGAAGACCGTAAAATTATTCATCGCGATACTCAGTATTTGTAGATTTTTGAGCCGATCGATATTTTCAAATGTTGTTAACTGATTCTCTGAAATATTCAATTCCTGCAGATTGACCATTTTGAAAACAATTTTTGGAACCTCCTTTAAGCACAACCGGGATAAATTGATTTTGTAAACTTCATTTAAGTCTTTTGGCAAACTATCCAGGCCTCGATAGTCCTTTTTTACGTTCAGTTGATCGAATGTTAAAAGCTGTCTATTATTCGGATTTTTGCAGGAAGAAAAGACAGCTAACAATGTGCAAATGATTAGATATTTCATATTTTATGTTCGTTTTATGTTCGGAAGATAAATCTCTATTTAACGTCAATTTTAAAATGATCCAAAAAAGCTTGTTCACCTTTTCGGGTAACAATCATTGTCCTCGAATCCTTTTCCTTTCTAACCCATCCATCGGCGATTATTTGGTTTAACGATGCTGCACCTAATGATCCCGCGAGGTGATGTTTCCGTTCGCTCCAATCAAGGCATGGTCTGGCAAATGAGTGAAGTTAGTATATTTTATATGAATTTCAATAATTTACATGCTATGTTGACAATAGTTTAATTTAATTGTTAATTAAATATTAAAATATTAAAATATAGCTATCCTTGTTAGGATATTTTCATTTGTTATTTGCTATCGTTATCTTTGAGTAAACCAAACCGCAGGCACACACAAGTGCCTTGCATATTCAATTAACACAACAATCAATACACTACTTATGAAACACGGACTTTTAATAGATATGGATGGCGTGATATATAGCGGCGAAACTATGATACAGGGTGCCGATAAATTTATCAACCATCTGATCGAAAATAATATACCGTTTACTTTTATGACCAATAACAGCCAGCGCACACCCCTTGAAGCGGTGCGAAAATTAAAAGGACTGGGAATAGAAGTAACCGAAAATCATGTTTATACCAGTGCGATGGCGACAGGGAAGTTCCTTGGTGACCAAGGGCCGGGAGGGACGGCCTATGTTTTAGGTGAAGGCGGTTTGCTAACCAGTTTGCACGAAAATGGCATTACACTGGTTAATACCGACCCAGAATTTGTGGTATTGGGCGAGGGCAGGAATTTCACTTTAGAAATGGTACAGCGGGCAGTGGATATGATTTTGGCCGGTGCAAAATTTATAACCACCAACCGCGACCCATCGCCCAAAAAACCCGGATGGAATAATTTGGGTATCGCCGCTACCACAGCAATGATCGAAGAAGCGTCGGGCGTTAAAGCGTTTGTTACCGGGAAACCAAGCCCTGTAATGATGCGATCGGCACGAAAATTTCTTGGCCTTGAAACCGCGGAGACAACAGTGGTTGGCGATACGATGGAGACCGACATACAGGGCGGCGTGCAAATGGGCTATAAAACCATCCTCGTACTTTCGGGCATATCCAGGAAGGATGATCTCAGTCATTACGCATTTAAACCTGATATAATATGTGGCTCGGTTGAAGAAATTCAATTCCCGTTAAAATGGTGGTAAGCCGATAATATACTGCCTGTTTTGATCCTTTTTACAAATGCGGTCTTTTTCCGTACCGGTATTCTATCGACTTTTTTTTGGAAAAAAATCAAATTACTTAAACATTGCTAAGCCTGTTTTGTTGCTTTAATTAACTGTGTGTAAAGTATTTCACTGAATTACTGTTTGTTTTACAAATATTAATTTTTAGTTAAATATGAGAGTTGGGTGAATTGTAGGGCTGTTAAAACTTAAAAAAGCAATGACTAATTGGGAATCAAGCAAAAATATTTTATGTATCCTGCCGGCTAATATCGGTGATTTGATTATGACGGGTCCCGCATTAAGGGCATTAAAGGAATCGTTCGGCGCACAAATTACCGTGGTTGTTTCGCCAAAGAGTGGAGATATTGCTAAAAACATGCCCGAAGTTGATGACATCGTAATATTCGATCTCCCATGGGTGAAAGTTTATGATAATAAGGAAACGACCGACATTAATTACCTGGTAGAAGAATTAAAACGACGAAATTTTGATGCGGTCGTAATCTTTACGATGTATAATCAAAATCCTGCGCCTGCCGCGTTGCTTTGCTATTTAGCTGGCATACCCAGGCGATTGGCGTATTGCCGTGAAGACCCCCACCAATTATTAACCGATTGGATACCGGACAGGGAACCAGAATGGGACGCTGATAGAGAACACTATTCATTTATAAAACACCAGGTAAAACGTAATCTTGATCTTGTGAAAACTGTTAATGCAGTTTCAGGTTGTGAACGCTTTGCTTTAAAGAAAAATGAAGAGTCGTGGCCAAATATAAAGAATAAGCTTGTTTCTATTGGAGTGGATATAGATGGAAAGTGGATACTTATGCACCCGGGCGTAAACGATGAAAAAAGAGAGTATCCGATTGATAAATGGATCGACGCGGGAAGAGAAATAATAGAAGAATTTGATTGCCAGGTAATTTTTATTGGTTCTTCTGACGAAAAAGCGGTAACAGATTATTTGCGGGATAATACAGGTGTTCACAGTTACTCTGCCGCGGGGTTATTTAACCCGAGTGAATTTGTTTTGTTGATAGACAGGTCGCCGCTTGTAATATCGGTAAATGCCGGCACCATTCATATAGCCTCGGCAGTAAGTACGCCTGTTGTTGTGCTTTATGCTTTAACAAACCCCCAACACGCGCCTTGGAGATCACCTTGTAAAGTTTTAAAGTTCAGGAATCCTGAAAACTTGCAGCATAAAAATGAAGTAACCCGGTTTGCAAATGATCAGATGTTCAAGGAACAGAAGGAAATGCCGTCTCCCAATGATATTTTAAAAGCAGCCTGGGAATTATTGAAATATACGTCGCCTGAATTTGTAGAACCAACGCTTAAACATGTTGGTTGAAGCACAGGGTGCAGTATCTTTGATTATATTGCCCGTTATGGCTAACCTTCGCATGCTGCGTGGCAGCTTCTTTCGGGCATATCCAGGAAGGACGATCTTAGCAACTACGCTTTCAAACCGGATATGATATGTTGTTCGGTAGAAGAAATTCAATTCTCGTTGAAATGGTGGTAGGCTCAGCGCGATTTAGATCACTGAATTTTGTGGTTGAACTTTAACTACTTGAAGGTTAACCAGATACTGTACTTTGGTAAAAACAAAGTAAATTTCTGAGTTTTCCAATAAAAAATAAGACCGAACGGTTTATATTTGTACTATTATGACCAAGGCAGAAAGAACAAGACAATTTATCATTGAAAAAGCAGCGCCTATTTTTAACCAGAAGGGTATGGCTGGCACAGCTATAAGCGATATAATGGATGCTACAAAACTCGCAAAAGGAGGGGTGTACGGCAATTTTGAAAGTAAGGACGAAATATGCCTGGAATCGCTTAACTATTTGCTTAAAACACTTAGCGATCAGATAAACAGCAGTATGGAAGGTAAAACATTAGCAAAGCATAAGCTTTTTTCCATCCTCGATTTTTATAAAGACAGGCTCCTGAAAGGTAACACAGGTGGCTGCCCTATCCTAAACTTCGGTACCGAGGCTGACGATACCAATCCAATAATAAAACAAAGAATAAAAGAGGCCATTAGTGCTTCACAGAAAAGAATATCAGATGTGATTAAGGAAGGCCACGCTGCCGGTGAGTTTAAAGAAAATTTTGATGCTGAGATGTTTGCGGTAAAAATGTTCACCATGATAGAGGGCGCGATACTGATAAGCCGTATTCAAAGCAGTAATAGCAATATGAAATTGATTACTGACATTTTAAAATCAGAAATCGAAGAAAATAGCAATTAAATTTTTTTTAACATAAAAAAGACCTTTCGGTCTATTTTGAATAAGTAAGAAAATGACTGGTTTAAAAAGACAATTATTAATTATCACTGTTCTCCTTGCCGCGGTAATGGAGCTGATAGATACCACAATAGTGAATGTTGCCCTGTCGCACATGAGCGGCAACTTGGGGGCTACAATTGAAGACACCACCTGGGTGATTACTTCCTATGCGATAGCCAATGTGATTATTATACCCTTAACCAGCTTTTTAACCATTAAGCTCGGGCGAAGGAATTATTACATAGGCTCTATAGTCCTTTTTATTGTTTGCTCATTTATGTGCGGCAGCGCTACCGATATATGGCTGCTGGTGTTCTTTCGTTTTTTACAGGGTATCGGCGGCGGCGCACTGCTTTCGGTTTCGCAGGCAGTCATTTTTGAGCTTTTTCCAAAAGAAAAACAAGGAGTTGCGGGTGCAATATTTGGAATAGGGGTTTTTATTGGTCCTACAATAGGCCCTACTTTAGGGGGAATAATCACCGAAAACTATTCATGGCCATTGATATTTTATATCAATATCCCAATAGGTATTTTAGCAGCTACCTCGTGCTACTTCCTGCTTACAGAACCGCTGATTAAAGCAAAGGCCCACGCGGTGGATTGGACAGGCATCGCACTGCTGGCCATAGGAGTTGGATCATTACAAACGGTATTGGAAAGGGGGCAAACTGAAGATTGGTTTGCTACCGGATATATCACTGCGCTTACTGTTATCTCAATACTGGCCTTAACGGGGTTTATTTTATGGGAGCTCCATGTTGAGCACCCTGTAGTTGATCTTCGTGTTTTTAAAAGCAAAACTTTGAGCGTAGCGGCCATCCTGACTTTTATAACCGGGATAGGCATGTTTACTTCAATTTTTCTTACGCCGGTTATTGCTCAGCGCCTGCTGGGATTTACACCAACTCAAACCGGCTTGTTGCTATTGCCCGGTGCAATAATAGCCATCTTCGGACTGATGGTTTCCGGTAAGCTTTTGCAGGCTGGGGTATCGCCACTGATAATTATAACCGTAGGCTTTTTTTGTTTTATATATTTTAATTGGAGCATGTTTGGGATGAACCTCGACACCTCTGCAAATATTATTACGACCAATCTTATTTTCAGGGCTTTGGGGATGGCGTTTTTAACTGTACCTTTAACGGTGCTGGCGGTATCTTCACTGCAGCCAAAGGATATTCCTCAAGGAGCTGCTTTAAACAATATGATGCGACAGCTTGGCGGTTCATTCGGTATCTCCATTATTAATACCTACGCCGCAAGAAGGATTGCCTCGCACAGGATAGATCTTATCAGTCGAATTACTGCTGCCAACCCTTTGTCCGTCGACCGGATTAACTCATATACTGCTTATTTTCAGCACAAAGGAGTTAGCTTTTTGGACGCCCGGCAAAGCGCAATGAAAGTTATGGACCTGGATGTTGTCAAGCAATCCTCATTGCTGAGCTATACCGACTCCTATTTTTTAATCGGGATGTTGTTTGCAATTACACTTCCCTTACTGTTGTTTGTAGTTGGAAGATCCAAAAATGCAGCAGCTAATACAGCCCCCAAAATGATACTGTCAGATCACTAAAAAATAATT
>DASXMZ010000542.1:0-3104 GCA_036495385.1 Mucilaginibacter sp.
TACGGTGATACCCCCGAGCATTACGATTAAACGCTGCCATGCCGGTTTTGAACGAAATTCCCATGGTTGTGGCGGGCCCGCAAGCTGCTCAGTATCCATTGACTCATCAATCATACCGGCAATTTTTACATAGCCACCCAAGGGCAGCCACCCTATACCATATTCAACCCCTTTATAGTTAAATTTAAATAGGCTGATGTTCCAGGCATCAAAAAAAAGATAAAATTTTTCTACTTTAATCCCGAAGGCCCGCGCAGCTAAAAAATGTCCAAGTTCGTGCAGAATTACTAAAATTGAAAGGCCCAGGATTAACTGGCCAACCATGATCACTATACTCATTCGTTATTTATATTAAAATTGTAATGCCTTTAACGGCATTTTTTGTATTAAATTTTGTGCAAAGATGCGTGTTTCTTTGTCAGTATTCAAGTAGTCTTCCAAAACAGGACTGCCGTTATACGTAATTTGTTGCATACATTGTTCGATTATTGAACTCATAGCTAAAAAGCTTACGTTTTTGTTTAAAAAACCCGCTACGGCGATCTCATTGGCTGCATTGATAATACAAGGCATGTTACCTCCTTGTTTTAATGCTTCGAATGCTAAAGCCAGGTTGGGAAAAGTTGCTGTATCCGGCTTTTCAAACGTTAGTTCCGGATAGTTTATAAAGTCAAACCGTTTAAAATTGTTTTTTATTCTTGTCGGATAGGCGAGCGCATATTGAATAGGAAGTTTCATGTCAGGTAGCCCCATTTGAGCTTTAATAGAACCATCCTTAAATTGTACCATCGAATGGATAATTGATTGTGGATGCACAATTACTTCTATTTCATCAGCGTCAAGGTCAAACAGCCATTTGGCTTCTATAACTTCCAGGCCCTTGTTCATTAACGAAGCGCAATCGATCGTTATTTTGGCGCCCATTACCCAGTTTGGATGTTTCAAGGCATCATCCCGTGTAACGCCGGCTAAAAAATCAGACGTTTTACCCCTAAACGGGCCTCCGGAAGCAGTAAGTATAATTTTTTCGACCGAACTCCCTTCTTCACCTGCAAGACATTGAAAAATAGCGGAATGCTCTGAGTCTACCGGTAATATCTTTACGTGATGCTTTTTGGCGAGTCCCGTTATCAATTCACCAGCGACAACCAATGTTTCTTTATTAGCCAGGGCAATGTCTTTTCCCGCTTTTATGGCCGCTATTGTTGGTTCGAGTCCAGCAAAGCCAACCATCGCGGTTAATACAATATCAATATCGGGATGGGTGACAGTATCAATAACAGCATCAATTCCGGCCAAAACTTTTACAGAAGAATTTGCAAGAGCTTCTTTAATGTATTTGTATTTACTGTTGTCGCATATAATTACATATTCAGGCAGGAACTCGAGAGCCTGCTGAATAAGCAAGTCGGCGTTGGAGAGTGCTGTAAGCATAAACACGCCGAATAGGTTTTCATTCCCCCTTATTACTTCCAGCGTCTGGGTGCCAACACTCCCTGTCGAGCCAAGAATGGCTATATTCTTTTTTATGGTGTCCAATAGTATTTCTTTAGAAATCTGTCATTTGCAACTTTTGTTTGAACTATGATTTTTAAGATTAAAAGATGATAGGATTGTTACTCGCATAATCCTACAATCCTCAAATCCTAAAAATCTTAGTTCACACAATATATCCCTTCAACTCATCCGCTATCTTCCTGTCATTAGCCAGTCTCGGCACTTTATTCTGACCTCCAAGTTTACCCAATGAACGCATGTAATTGATAAAAGCATCCTTTTTTAGCGTTTGGATAACCAAAGGTTGCAAAATGTTACCTTCAATCAGGTCAAAATAGTAAATATTTTTCTTTTGAAGCGCTTTATCTACTTTTAAGGCAAATTCTTTCAAATCTTCCGGTTCTTTTCCAAATTCTATAAACCACTCGTGAAAGGGTAATTCTCCTTTCGGCGGATTAACCTGTGGCGCTACGGTGAATTCAACAATGTCGACCCCTTCCTGGTTTGCAACGCTCAATAACGCCTGTTCAACCTCTTCACCTATCACGTGTTCGCCAAAAGCTGAAATATAATGCTTTATTCGCCCGGTAACAACAATTTTATAAGGGTTTTTCGATACAAATTTAACTGTATCTCCTAAACTGTAACCCCACAGACCTGCACTTGTATTTAATATCAGCGCGTAATTTCTCTCAAGCTCTATATCTTTAAGACTGGTACGTGTGGGATGCTCATTAAAAAACTCGTCGGCCGGAATAAATTCATAAAATATTCCTGAGTCGACCATCAAAAGTAATCCTTTTTCTTTTTGCCGGTCCTGGAAAGCTATAAACCCTTCTGATGCGGGATAAGTTTCTATCGAATCAATTTCGAAACCGATGCTTTCCTCCATTCGTGCGCGGTAAGGTTCATAATTTACTCCGCCATGAACATACAGCTTAAAATCAGGAAATATATCTTTAATTTT
The DNA here is from genome assembly GCA_036495385.1 of Mucilaginibacter sp. GTDB lineage: Bacteria > Bacteroidota > Bacteroidia > Sphingobacteriales > Sphingobacteriaceae > Mucilaginibacter. The sequence continues at coordinate 2,465 of DASXMZ010000542.1, forward strand.
TTTACCATCGCAAGCAGCCGAAAGCCTGTCGAAATACATTTGGCACCAGGGTGGTATGCCCGAGATTAGACGCATGTCTTGATTTTTGGTTTCGGCAACAATGGCGTCAACTTTTTGCTCCCAGTCGTCAATACAATTTACGTTGTAACTGGGCAGCCTGTTTTTTTGCAGGTATGCAGGTACATGATGTGCAACGATGCCCGACAGCCTGCCAACCGAAATTCCTGCCTTAGTTTCCAATACCGGGCTTCCCTGTAGAAATATCATTTTGCCATCTACAAAATCGGAATTGCCGGTTTCGTAAATATAGCTCAGGAGTGCATTACGGGCTGCCTTAATATGTTCGGGCATGCTTTCTTGTGAGATCGGGATATATTTTACGCCCGATGTGGTACCTGAAGTTTTTGAGAGATAGGCCGGTTTCCCGGGCCAGAGAACATTTTCTTCCCCGTTTTTTATCCTGTCGATATAAGGGCGTAAATCCTCATAATCGGCTATGGGTATATTTTTTTTAAAATCTTCGTAAGTTTTGATCTCCTGGAAATGATGTGCCTTGCCAAAGACGGTTTGTTTTCCCTGACCAATCAAATAAGCAAAAGTTTTTTGCTGGAGATCAACTGCATTTTTGCGCAGTTTATTC
>DASXMZ010000543.1:0-5029 GCA_036495385.1 Mucilaginibacter sp.
ATTTATGTTATTTCGGCTACCTTCAGACCGGGGCAGGTATTTTTTAAATGGTATGGTGGCTTCTACAGGAAAATTTTAGGTTATGTATACTGCTTTTTTTTACAGGATGAAGATTCAAAAATTTTGCTTAAAAGCATTGGGGTTGAAAACGTTATTGTAAGCGGAGATACCCGCATGGACAAAGCCTGGGCTACGGCTCAGCATCCGAAACAAATACCATTTGTTTGCGATTTTTTAAATGGGCATAAGGCGTTTATCGCGGGCAGTACCTGGCCAAAGGATGAAAAAATAATAGCTTCATTAATTAAAAAATATCCTGGCTGGAAGTTTATCATAGCCCCTCATGAGATTAGCGAAGAAAGAATCGCGAGGCTGATTGAACTTATGCCCGAAGGATATAAAATCAGGTATTCAAATATTTCGCACCTAAAACCTCATCCGGTTAATTATTGGGGCCCGCAGATGCAGATACTTATTATTGACAATATCGGTATGTTATCATCACTATATCAATATTGTGATATAGCTTACATTGGCGGCGGCTTTGGAGCTGGCATCCACAATACACTTGAAGCTGCTGCTTTTGACTTGCCGGTAATTTTCGGCCCTAAATATTCAAAATTCAGGGAGGCGCGAGAATTCGTTAGACTTAAGGCAGGCTTTAGTGTAAAAAACAAAGACGAATTAAAAATGATAACAGATAATCTGATGTACAATAAGACTTTTTATGATAATGCGCGAAAATCTATTCATACCTACGTGCGGGAAAACGTAGGTGCCACCGAAAGGATTGTCGATTATATCAAAAAGCTGCAATATTATAAGCCCACAACGGCATCTCAATCCAAATAGCGGAACAAACAAAAAAGCTATAACAATGATATTTGCTATATCAGTTACTTTATTTTTTATCGTGCTGCGGTTTACAGTAACGGTTTTTAATTTTATTTCAAACCCCAAACTAACACGGGTTAGCAGGCCTTACACAAACCTGGTGTCGATATTAATACCAGTCCGCAACGAAGAAGATAATATACTGCCGCTGCTTGAGTCCATCTATTGTCAGGACTATAAAAATTATGAAGTGATTATTTACGATGATGATTCGTCCGACGGTACTTATGCTGTTTGCTCGTTATTTGCCGCCACACATTCAGGATTTAATATAATTAAAGGCGGGAAACTTCCCGAAGGATGGACGGGAAAAAATTATGCATGTCATCAAATGGCCAAACAGGCAAAGGGTGAGTATTTTTTGTTTGTTGATGCTGATGAATTAGTAAACAATGACCTTATCAATAGCGCAGTTTACCGCATGAGGTTATATAAGCTCGGCTTATTAAGCCTTTTTGCAAACCAGGTTATGCCAACCTTCGGCGAGAATACGACCGTGCCGATGTTACATTATATGTTGTTGAATTTGCTGCCCTTAAGGCTCATATACCTTGTTAAAAATCCTTCGTTCGCTGTGGCTTGCGGACAGTTTATGCTGTTCGATGCCTCTGTATACAGGGAACACGAATGGCATAAAATGGCAAAGAGCCAGGTAGTTGAAGACGCGGAAATTATGAGACTGGTAAAAATGGCTTCCTATAACGGGGAAGTATTATTGGGTAACGGAATGATCAGGTGCCGGATGTATAAGAATTACGTGGGCGCTTTAAATGGTTTCAGCAAGAATTTTTTGGCAGCGTTTAACTATAGTATACCCGGATTATTGATTTTTATTTTGCTGCTTATTTGCGGGCCGATGATAGTGATTATGACCTTCAACTATCATCTTATATTTTTCATGATAAGTTTAATTATACTTAGCCGCGTTATGATTTCGCTTTCTGCAGGCCAAAATGCGTGGATTAATATCTTATTGCATCCTTTACAAATGATAAACCTGGTGGTTGTTGCATTTTTATCTATACAAAGGCATCTCACTAACACCAACGTTTGGAAGGGAAGGCGGGTTTAATTTCGGAATTCGGATTTTCGATTTCGGATTTGTTTTTAGGATATGTTAATGACTAATGACACAATGACCAATGACTATGTAATCAAGGACTAATAAATTTTATTTAATTTTGTATCCGAATGGGAAATTATCAGTTACAAGTTACGATTGATCAGGATTCTGGATTCTGCTTTGGTGTTGTATATGCCATTGACATGGCTGAAGAAATACTGGAAGAAGACGGGTACTTGTATTGTCTCGGCGATATTGTGCATAACGACGAAGAAGTAGAAAGACTAAAGGCGAAGGGCTTACGGATAATAGAACATGCAGACCTTCAAAATCTTTCTAACGAAAAAGTGCTGATTCGTGCCCATGGCGAAGCCCCCGACACTTATCGTATCGCTTTAGAAAACAATATTACGCTGATCGACGCTTCCTGCCCCGTAGTTCTGAAATTGCAAAACCGCATAAAAACATCATTCGATGCGGACGAAAAAATACTGATTTTTGGCAAACATGGCCATGCCGAAGTGATAGGTCTGCAAGGACAAACCAATAATGAGGCTTTGGTATTCCAGGATATTGCAGAACTGGATAATGTTGAATTGCCGCAAAACATTACGCTATACAGCCAGACCACCAAGAGTATGGAAAAGTTTTATGGCATAAAAGACCAACTCTTATCACGCGGTTACAACCTCAAAGCAAATGATACCATTTGTCGCCAGGTATCCAACCGTGACCAGGATTTGCCAAAATTTGTAAGTAAATTCGATAAAATAGTGTTTGTTTCCGGAAAAAAATCTTCAAATGGCAAGGTATTGTTCGAAGTTTGCAGCAAACATAATCCCAACACCTATTTTATATCCTCTGTCAGCGAACTTCAACGCACTATGTTCTCGCCCGGCGACAAGGTAGGTATAGCCGGCGCAACTTCAACACCCATGTGGTTAATGAAAGAAGTGAAAGCAGAATTGGAAAAATATTGACACTGATGATCAGTTCGTTTTAAACAAAACTCCCATTTTTACCGCCTTCTGTGCCATAAAAACCAACTTTTCCCGCTTTCCCCCGTATAAAGCCGCAATGGTTTTGCTGCTAATATTATTTTCACAGAAAATCAATTAGTTGCAATAAAAAGCCAATAATTATTAATTAATATGCGTTAAAACAGCATTTTTGCCGTTTATTTTTAAAAAACAACTTATGAAAAAAATATTATTATGCTTCATTGTTTCCGTATCGTTTTTACTAATCAGCAAACATTCAAATGCCCAGGGATACACAACCGCCATTGGTTTAAAGTTTGGCGGCTTCGAAAATGGCATTTCGGTAAAATATTTTACTGATAGTGATGTGTCACTGGAGGGCGTTGTGGGATTTCGTACCGATGGAGTTGTAATTACCGGTTTATATGAGTTTAATCAGCAAGCATTTGGGGTAAATGAATTAAAATTCTATTACGGTGCAGGAGCGCATATTGGCGCTATCGGAAGCGGTATTTATCACAGGTATAACGGTCTTGAGGATGACTATACCAGCGGTCACCTATTGCTGGGTATTGATGGTGTTATAGGGTTAGAGTATAGCATCCCAGATTTGCCACTTGCTATCAGTCTTGACCTGAATCCGCGTTTAGAACTTGCAACCGGTCCATTTGTGGACCTGGCTCCAGGTTTAGGACTCAAGTATACTTTTTAAAGTAAACAGTAAAAAGCAAAAAGACCAACGCGAAAAGCAAAAAGCTTTCAGCTTTGGTCTTTTTGCTTTTTACTATTTTCAGCCTTTTACCTTTAGCCTTTCACCATTTTTACTAATTTTCATGTATTCAGTATCTCAGCGGATGACTTTATCCCGGAAGTAGCTTTCATTACAGGCCACGGCGGGCGCTGCTGCCCTGAAACCAAATACCACATCTTCAACAACCGGTTTACCGATGCGGATGGTCTCAATAAAGTTGCGTCTGTGGAAAAAATACCTCACAACGATTTTGATCCAGCAGACTGAAGTATTAGCCAGCGTTGCCAGTCTAAAATAGAAATGTGCCTAAAATCGATAATTAGGGTACTTTTTACTTTATTTTAAAAAAAGAAGCATTTGATATTGATTCGATACGGCATGATAGTTGGCTCATACACTTCAAATAGCTAATTCTCAATGCGGTAGTTTTCCTGTGGTAGGTATAGCGCGAAACATTGAAGCTAAAAAATTACTTAATCAGAAAAGCCAGGTCATGAAAATATCACTCTCATTATTAATATCATTGTCATTATTAACATCACTTTTCTTTTTAGCAGCATGTAAAAAGGAGGAAGCGAATTCGCCGAAGATTTTACAGGTAACGTCAACTACCGATATTTCGACCATTCCCAGCCCGATGCCAGATGGTGCATCTTTCAAAATAAAATTAGTTAAAGATGCCACCCACAGTGATGAAGTCGATTTTATTTTCAAGCAAAATTTTAGCCCGGCGTATGTTTTTAATGAAGATGCGCTATATTTCGGTGCCGGTGGACAGGCAAGTTTATCCAGCATTTCGAGCGATGGCCGCGATTTAGCTATAAATGGCTTGCCTTATACCAGCGGTATGTCAATCGGATTAAATGTTAACACAGCAGTACAAGACGGTTCGTTTTACCTGCAAAACAGTTACACGAGCAATATCCCCGCAAATATTCATGTTTGGTTAAAGGACGCTTATCTTAAAGACAGCGTCGATATACTCAAAGTGAAGTATAATTTCAAGATGACGCAAAAAGATACCAATTCGTTAGGAAGTGGTAGATTCAAACTAATCATAGGAGATTAAGCGCGGAAACCCTGCGGAAACTAAAATAACAAAAGGAGAAAGCCGAAAGCGAAAAGTTTTCGGCTTTCTCCTTTTTGCCTTCAGCTCATATTCGGGTCAAAGCTTCTTTGCCTTCAGGAAAACATCAATTGCAGCCACAGCGCTATCATATCTTTCCGGCCCCGTGCCCGATATTACCGTATAGCGTGCGCTCAGCGCTTCTAGTTCCTTATGCCAAACCGCCATAAAATGGTCGCGCATGTGCGGGAAATCACGCAATGGATCCTCTTCCC
>DASXMZ010000544.1:0-8346 GCA_036495385.1 Mucilaginibacter sp.
GCTACTACAATGTATTTAGATGCATCATCTTTTATAATCTTGAGCTGAGTTGGTGAAAGTTCTCCAAATAATTCCCTGAATTTTGCAGGGGTAAGATTTTGACTGATTTCTTTTTGTCGGCTGCCTTTAAAGTGTTTGTTAAGGAAAGACGAGTAGTTAAGCTGGAAATAATCATCAACAAATTGCAGCGCATCCTTGTAGTTTTCTATCATTTTTTGGGCATACTCACCTACAATATGAATCTGCTGCACCTTGTTCCTGTAAAACTGGTCAAGCTTTTGATAGTCATCATTCGTATATCGTTTTTTGTTATCCCGCTCAAGTCTTTCTACAGTAAGCCGGTTATAAACCACCAAAAAGCCGCCTTCAATTTTAATAGCTTCAATTTTCGAGAGGTAAAAAAGGGTATCTTCTACATCATCGATATCAATATCCAGTTTAAAAAGATCGGCGCTTTGTTGGTAGAGTTTTTTTAACTCATGGACCGAAAATTCAACTAACGATTCTTCCTTTTTATCGTCGGCACCGGTTGTAGTTGTATTGATTTTGCTATACAGAACAGCGATAATAAACTTGGCAAGTTGATGTCGCTTTTCAATCTTTTCTTTCAAAATTTGGCGCGACTGTAAAATGTATGCTTCAAAATAATTTTTTGACGACATTGAGTTTCTCCGCTTTATCCAGTTTTTTATCGCCCAAAAGTTGATGATGGTCCTGATTTTATTGGGCGTTACATCACTACATCCATCATGCTCGATAACCTCGTTTATTTCTTTAAATTGAAAAGTCTTTGGTTTTTCATCAAAAAAAGGCAACAAACACTTTTCTATTTTGCTAAATATATCTAAGATATTGAGCGACCTATTTTGGTTTTCGCCCTTTTTAATAAAAGCGGTCAGGTCCTGTGTGTCAGCCAAAATATTTTCTTCGCGGAGCAGATTAATGATGTTTATTACCTCTTCTTTTACTATTCCCAAGTGATCGCTGATATAATCCACCCTCGATTCGGCACTTTCATCAGTTGTCTGTTTCCTGCTTTTGCTTGAGAATAGTTTTTTAATAATCCTCGCCGCTTTTTCTTTTTGCTTTTCAGTAAAACGCTCAGATAAGTTTATCTTTTCAATGGCTTCCTGCGCGCTATGGGCCAAAATACTATTGGCAAAAATCCGGGGCGAATTTTGTCCCCGCTTTAAGTATCCGGCATTTTCGAGCGCTGCGATAGCGGTAGTAACCCTGGTTTCAATTTCAGCTACAGTGTCGTCCCAACCCGCCTTGCGCGCAATTTCTAAAGCAGAGTTGGAGACCTTGGAACGGGCCCGTGTAATATCTTTTATTGCTTTCCAAATTTGCTGAACCTCCTTAATAGATAATTTGGTTTGGTTGAGCAGGATGAAATGTTTACTCAAATCCTCTTCGTTGTACAAAACAAAGCAGTCTGCCGCTATATTTTCGTCGCGACCAGCCCGGCCAGCTTCCTGGACGTAATTTTCGAGTGAATCTGAAATATCATAATGGATCACTACGCCAATGTCTTTCTTATCGACCCCCATCCCAAATGCTGAGGTGGCTACCATGATGTCAGCTTCGCCGGATAAAAATGCATTTTGATTTGCGGTTTTTTCGTTCGTATCCATTTTGCCATGATAGGCCCTCGCGTTCATGCCATCTTCAACCAATCGCCTGGCAAGGGTCGCTGCACTTTTGGTTCTGGAAACGTAAATTATAGCCGGGCAATTTTTCTCACTGATCAAATCCCTCACCGCCTGATATTTTTCCTCATCATCTCCTTTCGCAATTACTTTGTAGTGCAGATTAGTTCGGGATGCTGTAGTTGTAAACAATTGAAGCTGCAAACCAAGTTTATCGCTAAAGTAAGCGCAAATGTCTTCGATCACTTTTGGCTTGGCAGTAGCTGTAAAACAGGATACTGGTATGGGTTCGGTAAGGTTTTTCTTTTCTTGAATAGATCGGATAAAATCACCAATATAAAGATAATCGACACGGAAGTCCTGTCCCCACGAGGAAAAACAATGCGCCTCGTCAATCACGAACCGTGCAATCTTTCGTCCTAAAAGCAAACGTTCTATCGTTTTAGACCGTAAAGATTCCGGCGCGATGTAAAGCATGCAGGCCGAGCCGTCTTCGACACGTTCAAACGATTTTGCCCTTTCAATTGGGTCAAGTAAACCGTTTATAGTTACGGCATTTGTCAGTCCGACTTTTTCCAAATTATCAACCTGATCTTTCATTAACGATTGTAGTGGCGATATTACAACAGTTAACGCTTTGCTGGATTCACCACTCATCAACGCCGGCACCTGAAATGTGATAGATTTGCCACCACCGGTCGGGAATACTGCCAGAAATGATCTATTATTTATCGCCGCTTCCACGGCCTTTTGCTGAAGCGGTTCGCCAGCATATTCCCGATAGCAGTCAAACCCGAAAAACCGTTTCAACCCTATGTGTGCATCTAAGGCCTTGTTGCAGTATTCACAGCCGCTCAGGCAGGGCCTATTTCTCAATAAAAACATCACTCGTTCTACATCTGGATAGTTTTTCACTACCCATCGCGGTGTTATGGAACTGTTGTTGCTGGCGACAATCAAAGACAGGCAGTAGGCAAGTTGAACTGGATATTCAGTTATTATTCGATCGAAATTGGCATGCCGGCAGACCTCATTCTGAAATTTCCGATGAATAAGGTCTAACAAGTTTGCATTACAAGGCGCATAATCGAGGAATCGAAAAAAGCCCTGAAAATGTTCATCGTTATTCAGCAGCAGGAAATATATTTGTGTTAACGATTCGTCGGTTTGCCTGAATACTGCAACTTCATCATAAAACAGATCCTTAGCCTTAATGGCGTCGTTTAGCGGGTTGTTTAACTCATCGTACTGAAGTTTATCATCTTTAACAAGTGCATGATACGGCTTGGACGGAAACAAAAGCGGAGATAAGTAAAGCGTATCGATGATATCGGCACGATTGATCCCTGCCTGATTGAGTAAACCGCCAATGTATTTTACATCATGCTCCAATATATTGTGACCACACACAAATTGACCACCCATAATAAACTCGACAAAGTCACTTGCCGAGGGCCTATGGAAAATGCCACCGTTATCCCTGATGCAGCCTATGTCAAGAACTTTCCTGGTTTGCGGATCAATTTCGGTGTCAATAAAGGCAATTGTATTCAAACTGGCTATTTAGTTTAAGTTGTTGTCGTATTTTTTACAAATGGCATCGCTGTTAAGTCGCAAAATACCATTTTATATAATCGTATAATAATACTGGCACCGATATTCAGCCTTGCAATATCTATAAAGATAAGAATGAAACTATAAATGAGAACGAAAATCACCCTAAAATTGCAGCCGACCTGAAAGATAAATGAATGGTGGTGTAAATCTATACCGGATTTAAATGATCGAAATGCAAATTATATTCCTCGATATGCTGATAAAGAGATAGACAACATAATCTATTTAAAAAACAACAAAGCCCCTCCCGATATGTCGTGAGGGGCGTTGTACCCAGAGCCGGGGTCGAACCGGCACAACCGTGAAGTTATTGGTGTTTGAGACCAACGCGTCTACCGATTCCGCCATCTGGGCCTTTGCGAACGGTGGATTAGTCGTTCAGAAACGGGATGCAAATGTATTCAAACTCTCTTTAATTCGCAACAAGTATTTTTGTCTGAAATACAAATCGGCAATATTATTTAAGCGCTCCTCTTTTGCAGTGTCGTCCAAAATTTCATAACCCGCTGTAAATCGTGCTATGCTTTCGTCAATATCTCCCTCAATAGCAAGTACTTCCCCGGTTAAATGACCCAATTGCTCTGCATCTTCAATATCCATAAGGCGCTCATTAATATCCATCATTTCCATTAAAAAATCTGAAGGAAGCTGCGGTTTAGCGCCTTCCAAAAGCAATTCATGTGTCTTTAAAATATATTCAAGCCGTTTATAGGGGTCGGAAAGTGTTTGATATGCTTTGTTGTTCAGCGTGGATAGTTCCAATATTTCCTGTTGTTTGGCGTCATCGTCATTAGCATAAAAATCAGGGTGGTACTGTTTGCTCAGTTCATAAAACTTTTTCTTGAGAAAAGCAGTATTAGGATTAAATGATTCCGGGATACCATAAAATTCAAAATAGTTCATAATAACTAATTACACGAATGGGGCGAATTTACATGAATGATACGAATTACACGAATAAGGACGAATTGTATTAATCGCATTAAATACACGAATTTGCATCAAAATTATATTTAACTGAGTATTTGCTTATTTATATTTTTGTCAATTTGAGTAATTCGTCCTTATTCGTGTAATTCGTGTCTTTAATTATCTTTACACTTTATTTTACAAATTATGCTGTTTGAACAAATGCGGCAAAAGCCGTTTTTTATACTGGGTCCATGCGTAATGGAAAACCAGGAACTTTTATACACGGTTGCCGAAAAGGTTGCTGAGATAGGGCAGAAGTATGATGTGCCGGTTATATTTAAATCATCATTTGATAAAGCGAACCGTACATCTGTACGCTCATATCGCGGACCCGGCCTTGAAAAAGGTATGGAAATGCTGCTAAAAGTCAAGGAACAATTTGGTTTGCCGCTGATTACCGACATTCACGAAAGCTACCAGGCTAAGATTGCCGGCGAGGTGGTTGATATATTACAGATACCTGCCTTTCTATGCCGTCAGACCGATTTGCTGGTTGCTGCGGCAAAAACCGGGAAGATTGTAAACATAAAAAAAGCACAATTCCTTTCGGGACAGGATATGTTTTATCCGGCGCAAAAAGTGCTCGAGGCCGGCAACGACAAGGTTATTTTAACGGAACGCGGAAATATGTATGGTTATAATAACCTTGTGGTAGATTTCAGGAATATTTATGATCTGAAAACATTTGGTCACCCGGTTTGCATGGATTGTACGCATTCGGTGCAGCGGCCGGGTGGGGCAGGAGGCAAAACAGGCGGCGACCGTACTTTTGTGCCCATGATGGCGTTGGCTGCAAAGGCGTTCGGTGCGGATGGTTATTTCATGGAAACCCATCCTGATCCGGATAATGCATTAAGTGACGGGCCAAATATGGTGAGGCTTCATGAGTTGGAGCAGGTGATAGAACCTCTCGTCGGATGACAATAGCATTTATAAATTCTAAAATTCTATAAATTCCGGTTCAACCAACTATGAAAGAAATTGCTAAACGGGTTTTTGATATCGAAATTGAATCTTTGCGTTATGTTGCGGATTCGCTTAATGATGAATTTAGCAAGGTTGTAGAGGTTATATTAAATGCGAGCGGTAAGCTTATCGTTATAGGGATCGGCAAATCAGGCATCATTGGCAAAAAGATTGCAGCCACTTTTGCCAGTACCGGTACACCGAGTTTTTTTCTGCATCCTGGCGAGGCATTTCACGGCGATTTGGGGATGGTAAGCACCAACGATATTGTGATATTGATTTCTTATTCGGGCGAAACGGATGAAGTTTTAAAAATCATCCCTTTTTTGGAATGGAATAAAAATATCATTATCGGCATAACCGGAAATCCCCGTTCAACCGTTGCCAAAAACAGCCATTTTCATTTGAATATAAATATTAAGCAAGAGGCATGTCCGCTGGCCCTGGCGCCCACTTCGTCGACCACAGCGGCTTTGGTAATGGGTGATGCGTTGGCAGTGGCTTTGATGGAATCGCGCCAGTTTCAGCAGGAAGACTTTGCCCGGTTTCATCCCGGCGGCAGTCTTGGCCGTAAACTATTGATACGGGTGAAGGACCTGATGCGGACAGATAACCTGCCTTTTATTGATGAAAGCTCTTCCTTTACTGAGTTGTTGCTGCGTATGTCGGAAGGGCGTTTGGGGATGGTAATAGTAGGAGATGCCAATTATGTTAAAGGAATCATAACCGATGGCGATTTGCGCCGCGCACTTATCCGTATCCCCGATACTTCACAACTTCATGTTACAGATATGATGACCATGTCGCCTGTATTTATTGATGAAGACGAATTCATCAATCAGGCTGAGACTTTAATGCTAGAGAAGAAAATAACCACCGTGCTGGTCGGCTCGCCGGGTAAACGAAATATAAAAGGCATCTACCAGATTTATAATCAGTAATTAGGTGAGCGGTTGATTGGGAGAGTCGTGGAATAAGTTATAAGTAGTAGTTGCGAATTTTGATAAATAATCTATTTTTATTCGGAAATGAAAACCCAATCAACTCAATCAACCAATTAAAATGCCTGTATATTACGATCAGTTAAACAGGGAAATAGATTTACCATCAACGCCAAAAAGAATCATTTCTGTGGTGCCTTCCCAAACTGAATTGTTATTTTTTTTAGGCTTAAACGAGGAAGTTATTGGTATAACAAAATTTTGCATTCACCCCGCCGATAAATTTAAGGCAACCGCTAAAGTTGGAGGTACCAAAACCTTAAATATAAACAAAATAAAGGCCTTGAATCCCGACCTGATCATCGCCAATAAAGAAGAAAATGAGCTTAGCCAGATTGAGGAATTAACGGCACTTTTGCCGGTTTGGATAAGCGATATCAATAATTTGACCGACGCCCTTAGTATGATTGAAAAGGTTGGAGAATTGGTTGGGAGGGAAGCTCAAGCAAATACGCTAAGTCAGGCTATAATGCGGGAGTTCGACAGCCATAAAGTAAAACCATTAAATTTGGCTGCTGCTTATTTTATCTGGCGAAAGCCTTATATGATAGTCGGTAAAAATACTTTTATTGACAGCATGCTTCAAAAATGCGGATTAACTAACGCTTTCGATTTAGAAAGGTACCCTGAGGTTTATCCCGGCATGATAACCGATGCCAATCCCAACGTTATTTTTCTTTCTTCTGAACCTTACCCTTTTAAAGAAAGACATATCACTGAATTTAAAACCCTTTTGCCTGACGCAATAATTAAACTGGTTGATGGTGAGATTTTTTCCTGGTATGGAAGCCGTTTATTATTGGCACCTGCATACTTTGAAAAATTAGCCAGTGAATTGGTGAGTAGTTGATTGGGTTGGATTAAGTTTCAAGTGTCGTAAAGTTAAAACTATTGAAAACCACTCACTTAATCAACTATTCACCTAATCAACTAATTTTACATTTTTTATTTCCCTAAAATAATCTATCTTTGCAACCTCTTAAAAATCAAAAACGCGGAAGTGGCGTAATTGGTAGCCGCACCAGACTTAGGATCTGGCGCCGCGAGGCGTGGGGGTTCGAGTCCCTTCTTCCGCACTTTTTGAAAGCCGTTAATTGAATAAGTTAACGGCTTTTTTATTTACATAGCTAAAATGTTGTTTTAATACCCGATCCGGCTGGGTATTCCGGTAGTTTAGCCAAATAAAAGCCGTATCTTTAATGATGTTAAACAGTCTCATTATTCTACCAGTTGCACTCATTATTTTTGTAGCTACCGTCTTTCGTTCTGCCTTCGGTTTTGGTGAGTCACTGGTCGCTGTCCCCTTATTAGCTTTAGTAATGCCGTTACAGGTGGCGGTTCCGTTATCAGTTCTGATATCTGTTACTATAGCTGGTTTTGTTGTAGTCCAGGACCATAAAAAGATACACTTAAAAAGCGCCGTCGTTTTGATCGTTTATGCACTTATGGGCATTCCGGTGGGTTTGTGGCTATTGGTTCATGTGCCGGAATTTGAGGTAAAGCTTTTACTGGGGCTGGTGATCATTGCTTTTGCCATCTACTTGCTGACGGGCAGCAGGCTCGAAGAATTGAAACAGGATAGCCAGTGGTGGCTTTTTAGCTGCGGTTTGTTATCCGGGATACTGGGAGGAGCTTATGGTATCAACGGGCCTCCGTTGGTTATTTATGGCGCCAAACGACGCTGGACTGCACAACACTTTCGGGCTACGCTGCAGGCGTATTTTCTAATCGCCAGCCTTACGGGGGTTATAGGCTATTGGTTTAATGGATTGCTCCATCCGGCTACGCTTCGCTATTATCTGTGGTCGCTGCCTGCACTTATACCAGCCATATTGCTTGGCCGAATAATTAATTCCCGCATGCAGGATGACAAATTTTTTAAATATAGCTATTCGGTTTTGTTAGGCCTGGGCTTGCTATTGCTCATCAATGCGTTCTTTGATCACTGAACAATCAATTATGAAATAACTTGAAAGCTGTTCTAAAACGGTTCCTTCTTCCGCACAAAATTTGAACACGGTAGGTTTGACTGTGTGTTTGTTTACGACCTTATTTAAGACACTTATTTCGGTCAACCAGAAAAATACTAATTTAGCCATATGACCTTCGCCGATAAAGTTATCTACTTCAATAAACAATTA
>DASXMZ010000545.1:0-8417 GCA_036495385.1 Mucilaginibacter sp.
GCGCTGTTACCTTTGTTGTAAAATTTGTCTGCATCAGCTTCTAACGATGCTACCAATTCTTTTACTTCAGTAAATTTTTTCATTTCAGTTACTCCTTTTTTTAAGATTGAGGTTTATTGTTTTATAAAGCTAATCTAAAATGTTTTTTCTAAAATAAAAACTTTTAAAGAATAAAAATACTGCCTTTAAAGTGGTTTTTTTCCACATTTCAGACGATTCGCAATTATAGAAATCTATTAATAATATTATGATTCAACAATAAATGAAATAATAAATACTTGTGGCGAAATTTACTGCGGGTTTAAAAATTAATAATTTAAATTAATTACCCATTAATTAAAAACGGTAAATTAAAAGTTTAAATCTGTCATATCCTCTCTATTATGCCACTATTAAAAATATCGGGATTAAAAATTAAATTAATAAGGCCCGCTTATAATAAGTTGGGATAATTTTTATGTGTCTTTATTATTAACTCTCCAAACAGGGTGTTGGCCCAGGCAAACCATTTCCTCGTAAAATCGCCGGCGTTATCTTTATTGAATGATTCGTGCATAAAACCGGTACCGGCATGTGTGTTTTTTAACAACTTTAAACAGTAGCTTATTTCAGTTTTGTCTGTCGAAGTTAACGCACGCATTATAATGCTCATAGGCCATATATAATTTAAACCAACATGCGGCCCTCCAACCCCTTCAGCTATTTTGCCTTTGAAAAAGTAAGGATTATCCATACTCAAAACCATTTTCCTGGTGTTTTGATAAAGTGGGTCATCTGCCGATAATGCACCAAGATAAGGCAGGGCAAGCAAGCTCGGAACGTTTGCATCGTCCATAAATAACTGGTTTCCATAACCATCAACCTCATAGGCCAGTATCTTACCATATACCGGATGCTGGGCTACGGCATATTTTTGTATCGCATTGTCTACTTCAGCGGCTAAATTTTCACATAAATCGGCCGTTGCTTTATCCTTTCCTATAGCCTGGTACATTCCCGCTAACTGGCGTAAGCTTACAACAGCAAAATAATTTGAAGGAATTAAAAACGGGAATATCGTTGCATCGTCTGATGGGCGAAATATAGAACATATTAACCCAACCGGTTTCACCGGATTCCCATATCCGCCATTAGGTGCGGTGTCACTGGCTACCTCGGTTCGGCGTTGAAAATGATAAGGCCCTCGTCCATTTTTTCGCTGTTGTTCTATAAATGTTGATACGATCAGTTTACCCGCCTTTTGCCAGTTTTCGTCGAAAAAACTACTATCGCCGCTGGTTTTCCAATAGTTATAGGCAAGTCTTACCGGGTAACATAACGAGTCTACTTCCCATTTCCGCTCATGGAGTTCAGGTTTCATTGTTGTGCGGTCGCTATCCCACTCACTGCCCGTTGGCCCGTAGTTAAAAGCATTAGCATAAGGATCAATTAAAATACATTTAGCCTGCCGGTTAAGCACTCCTTTTATTAATTGCTGTAATTCAGCGTCTTTTTTTATCAATGGCAAATAAGGCCAAACCTGTGCGGACGAATCGCGGAGCCACATCGCATTAATATCACCGGTAATTACAAACGTATCCGGCCGACCATCTTTAATTGCAGAGTTAACTGTGGTATCCAATGTATTGGGATAGCAGTTCTCAAACAGCCAGGCGAGCTCCGGGTCTTTAATTGAAGCCTTAACCGCCGAGATGGTTGCCTCTACGCTTTTGCTGGTAAATTTGCGATCGACCAACTTTGGGCGATTGCTTTCATAAGCAGCTGCATTAAACCAGTCTGGCTTAAAGCCAAGACTTAAACCCGCGGTGGTAACCCCATTTATTTTTATAAAATTACGTCGTGAAAGCATTTGTATGTAATTTGGAATTGGGTAAAAATAGAAAAGCCTCCCGGATTACCGAAAGGCTTGATAAATATTTATTATTGGACTGTGGCTAATTTATCAGGCAACCACCAATTTATTTTCTTTATAATACCCGGCTTTTAGTTTTTCACTCATTTCGCTGTAAGCGTCAAGTGTGAGCTGTACATCTTCCAGGCTATGCGCCGCTGTAGGTATCAATCGTAATAAAATCAATCCTCTTGGAATAACCGGATAAATAACTATTGAACAAAAAATGCTATAGTTTTCACGCAAATCACGTGTAAGTGCTGTCGCTTCGTACAAGTCGCCCTCTAAAAACACCGGGGTAACCATCGTATTTGTAACACCTATATTAAAACCGCGCTCTTTTAAGCCATTTTGCAGCGTGGTTGCAATTTGCCATAATTTTTCGCGCAGCTGAGGCTTGGTCTTTAACAATTCAAACCGTTTCTTTAAGCCCAAAACCATTGGCATCGGCAATGCTTTTGCGAATATTTGCGAACGCATGTTATAACGCAGATAGTCAACTATTTGCTTATCACCCGCTACAAATGCACCGATACCAGCCATTGATTTAGCGAAGGTTGCAAAATAAACATCAGTACCTTCTATGCAATCCTGTGCTTCGTGGGTGCCGGCACCTGTTTTGCCCATGGTACCAAAACCATGTGCATCATCAACAAGTATGCGGAAATTGAATTTCTTTTTTAACGCTATAATCTCTTTTAGTTTTCCTTGCGCACCCGACATTCCGAAAACACCCTCGGTTATCAGCAATATGCCTCCGCCTGTTTGTTGAGCAAGACGGGTTGCACGTCCGAGTTGTTTTTCACAGCTTTCCAGGTCGTTATGCTGGTAAACGAAACGTTTACCCATGTGCATTCTCAATCCATCAATAATACAGGCATGAGATTCAGCATCATAAACTATTATATCATTACGATCAACCAGCGAATCGATTATTGAAACCATACCCTGGTAGCCATAATTCAGCAAAAAAGCATCTTCTTTACCAACAAATGCGGCAAGATCGTTTTCAAGGGCTTCGTGGTGTTTTGAATTTCCCGACATCATACGGGCGCCCATTGGATAAGCCATTCCATAATCTGCAGCAGCCTGTGCGTCGGCTTCTCTTACTTCGGGATGATTAGCTAAACCAAGATAGTTATTCAGGCTCCAAACTAAATGTTCTTTCCCATTAAATTGCATATGAGCGCCAATTTCCCCTTCAAGCCGGGGATATGAAAAATAACCATGTGACCATTTTTGGTGTTGCCCTAGCGGCCCACCCATATTTTTCGATATTTTGTTAAATATATCCAAAGCAGTAATCTAATTATATTTAAAGATACAAATATAACCGTAATACTAACTTACCACAATATCTATAACTTTTTATTATAGGCTATAAGCAGTTTAAGGCTGATGGTTCATAGTTTATAGTGGACAATTGACAGGCGGGTACAAAAGATATTTTAATTTTTCTTCGGGGAAAGGGTTTTGTTATTCGTTTTTCCTTTGCACTCCGCCTCTAAATGCCGTGTCCTGCTATGAACTATGAACCATCAACTATGAACCGTACTCAATCTACATTATCATGCAGAAATGAATTGTTGTTACGTATCTCTGTCCTTCCATCGCTATCCGGCAAAAGGGAGAACCTGGATATCTCACTTTCATTTGATGCCGGTGTTTGCTGAAGGGCTATTTCTTTGCGTTTGTATGCCGGAACATTTTCCAGCTCCTGTATGTTTCCGCTTCTCAATTTCATGCTAAGATCTTTCAGCCGCATAATGCGCTCCCTTGATTTACGCAATTGTTCTTCAATAGACTCATCCGTTTTATGATCGTCTGTACCAACTGTTACCACAGGAGCCTGTTCAGGCTTCTGCTGCTTTTCCTCTCTGATATCAAAGCTCATTACAGATTCTGTAAGCTTAAATGTCATCTCAGGCATATCAGAATTTTCCGCTTCAACTTCCGCGGGCTTTTCCATAATCAGGTTATGCTTTATTACAGCAGGTTCATCCTGTCGTGATGGAAAAAGGTCAAACAAACCTGTTTGCTTAGGCTCATCTTTAAGCTTTATATATGGCTCTGTTGACGCAGTTGTCTTTACAGAATTTATAAATTCATTTACCGGTTTAACTAACGGTTCGTTTTCAGGTACAAGCATAGAAACGATTTTCTTAGTGCTCTGTACTTTTTCACGTTCGTCTTTTGTTTGAAATCCGGTTGCAATAATAGTTACCGAAAGCTTATCACCCAGGCTTTCATCCCGGCAGTTACCCCAAATTAAATCGGCTGCAATTCCGGCTTCTTCCTGTATATAATCCGTGATAATACTTACTTCATCCATGGTTACTTCTTTTTCACCTGAACTGATGTTTAGTAGTATGTAACGGGCGCCCTCTATCTCATTGTCCTTTAATAACGGCGACGACAAAGCACCTTCAACTGCCTTTAGAGCACGGTTTTCCCCCTCCATTGCGCAACTACCCATTATTGATACGCCACTGTCTTTCATAACGGTACGCACATCTTTAAAGTCAACGTTGATATAACCGGGAAGCGTTATTATCTCGGCTATGCCCTTTGCCGCAATTGTTAAAATATTATCAGCCTGTGCAAAAGCTGAACCTAACGTAAGGTTTCCAAATATCTGGCGCAGCCTGTCATTCGAAATTACCAAAAATGAATCCACCTGCTTTTTAAGTTCTTCCATTCCCTCTTCGGCTTGCATTTTCCGGCGCTTGCCCTCAAAAGCAAAAGGGGTGGTTACTATGCCTACGGTTAATATATCCATTTCGCGGGCTGCTTTGGCAATTATCGGACTTGCACCCGTTCCGGTGCCGCCACCCATCCCAGCGGTAATGAATAACATTTTTGTATTTGAACCCAGTATTTGTTTAATATCATCAATATTTTCAATGGCCGAGTTTTTCCCAACTTCGGGGATTGAACCGGCTCCCATACCTTCAGTGAGACTTGCACCTAACTGTACTTTGTTAGGAATTGGGCTTAACTCCAATGCCTGAGCATCAGTGTTGCAGATTATAAAATCGACACCGGTAATGCCTTGCCTATACATGTGGTTTACCGCGTTTCCCCCGCCTCCGCCAACACCAATTACCTTGATGATTGACGACTTCTCTTTTAACATCTCAAACTGCATAATTCTTATTTTTCATTAATTGTGAATGATGGATATAAGACTTCTCCTAACGTAATAATATGATTTTTTCAATATGTTTTATCCACACTTGTTCAAAATGTGGATAAAATCCTCTCTTGTGAATAATTCCCGCCGCTACCAATATTTTCACCCTACGAATGAACCTGGAGCGCGCCACGTTGAATAATCATTTTAGAAAATCTTCGTCTTTTATATCGTCCTTTATAAACTTTTTACCGCTTTCCAATATCTTGCTCAACAAGCCAAACTTTCTTTCTTCGGTATATTTAGGTTTCTCAACCTTAACTTCAGCCGGAACATGAACGTCAAAATATTCCATTTTCTGAATCCCTTTTATCAATAAACCAATGCCGGTTGCGAAAGTGGGGCTTTGAAGCTCTTCATAAGTATTTTTAGGAAGCAATTCATTTTTAGCCAGGTGCTCATTCGGATAACCAACGCGGCAATCCAAACCTGTAACAAATTCAACCAGTTGCGACAAATGCTTTAACTGCGCGCCGCCACCGGTAATAACAATACCGGCAATCAATTTTTTCTCGTATCCTGATGATTTTATTTCGTAGTACACGTGCTCCACAATCTCCTCCATACGCGCCTGTATTACAAACGCCAGATTTTTTACTGATATTTCTTTAGGCTCTCTGCCGCGCAAGCCCGGCACGCAAACAATCTCATTGTCCTTGTTTTCGTCAGAAAGCGCAGAACCGAAACGTACTTTCAGCTGTTCGGCTATGTTGCGCATTACTGAGCAACCTTCGCGTATATCCTCCGTTACACTATTGCCCCCAAACGGGATAACAGCGGTGTGCCTGATAATCCCCTCGTGAAAAATAGCCACGTCAGTAGTGCCGCCGCCAATATCCACCAAAACCACACCTGCTTCCTTCTCTTCATCGCTTAACACCGATTCAGATGAAGCTAATGGCTCCAGTATTAATTCCTGGCTCTCCAAGCCGGCTTTGTTTACACATTTAACAATGTTTTTTATAGCGGTAACCTGGCCCGATATGATGTGAAAATTAGCTTCGAGCCTTACCCCTGCCATACCGATAGGGTCTTTTATACCTGGTTCGTTATCAACCGTAAACTCCTGTGGCAAAACATGAATGATCTCTTCACCCGGAGGCATTACCAGGTTGTACATGTCCTCAACCAGCTTATCAATGTCCTTACGTGATATCTCCGATTGAAGATCGCGGCGTGTTATTAAACCCCGGTGCTGCAAGCTTTTTATGTGCTGGCCGGCAATGCCTACGTTTACTACCCTTATCTCTACATTTGATTGCGCCCCTGCAATCTCAACTGCCTGACTAATACCTTGTACTGTTTTATCTATATTTGAAACCATGCCGCGGGTAACACCAGCAGACTCGGCTTTGCCAATACCCAATACTTCTATTTTCCCATTTCTACTTCGCCGCCCTACAATAGCGCATATTTTAGTAGTTCCTATATCCAACCCCACCACGATTGGTGAACCTTTTTCATGAGTTGAGCTTTTATCCATTTTAGTTCCTTATTAGAGATGAATCCTTAATCGATTTTGTTGAATCCCCGCCTGCTGTTTTTATTTTTACCGAGTCCTTACCTATATTTTCGTTTCTGACACCTATAACCTGGTTCGCATATTTAATATTGATAATTTTGTATGCGTCCCATCCCACTTTCGGCAATGCTTTTTTATAAAACACCAGCAGGTTATGAAACTTAGTTCGCAGCGAATCTGCGTCGCCGAGTAATATGCGGTTGTTGCCTACCCGCGGGATCAATTCAATTTCATGGTCCTGGTTTACATATAGCTGTGCTATTTGAGCATCCCAAAGTGAGTCTTTCCGTATAAAATCAGCGGTTTTAAACAACTCCCTGGCCATTTCTGTGTGTAATGTATCTACCTGGTTGGCAAAAAGTTCGTCAATGTAGCCGTTCGCTGCCAGCACCCGCGCTGTAAAATTTGCGGACAGCGGAATCTTTAAACCATGCTGATCTACATAAAAATCCTGGTCGAACCGGTTCAATAAACGCAAAATGGGTTGCCTTTGGCTAATCTCCACATTGATAACTCCATCCATGTCCATATAAACCTTTGCATATTCAATAAATGGATTTGCCTTTAATTTATTCTCCAATGCCTGGATGTTAATATTTTCTATCTTACTGCCGATAAGCTGATGCCCGTTTGAACGCAGGATATGATCTACTTCTTGCCGGTCGATAAAATATTGATTGCCGGGGATATATACTTTTATGGACGAACAAACCACCTCTGATTTTTTTACTTCTATAAAACTCATAAGCACGGCAAGTCCACCAAGGCATATTGTCCAGGCAAGGCTAATCAGCAGATATTTCCATATACGTTTTTTAAACATCTTGCAACGCTTGTTTTAAGGGCAGCACCAACTGGTCAATGTCGCCTGCGCCTACTGTCAAAAGCAATTCGGGCTTCTCTTTTTTAACTATCTCAATTGCCTCCCGTTTTCCGCATAACCGCTTATTGCTCGTCATCATACGATCAAGTATCATTTCAGAATTCACACCGTCAATCGGCAGCTCGCGGGCCGGGTAAATGTCAAGCATGAGCAATTCATCGCTCAGGTCAAGTGCTTCTGCAAACCCATCGGCGAAATCGCGGGTACGGGTGTACAAATGCGGCTGAAAAATGGTGGTCAGCTTTTTATCAGGATACAATTTCTTTACTGATCTGATGCAAGCTTTTAATTCTTCGGGGTGGTGCGCATAGTCATCAATATATATATGCCGGTCATTTCTTACAATATATTCAAAACGACGTTTAACGCCTTTGAACGATCCCAAAGCGCTTTTTATAGCTTGGGGAGCAACCTTTAAAAGTAATGTTGCTTCAATAGCAGCCGTCGCATTTTCAACATTATGCAGGCCGGCTATACCCATCCTGATATCAGCGATACTGGTATCGCCATTTTTAAAATCAAAATAGAAGTCGCCATTTTCAATGCGCACATTTGATGCTGTGGCGTCAGCGGCTGCGTCTACTGCATAAGTAAAGCCTGTATTTAAAGTAAGGCCATTTTTGTGAATGAGTTTACCGCCTGGTTTTATTTGCGAAGCAAATAATTTGAACGATTCCGTCAAATGCTCATGATCGCCGTAAATGTCTAAGTGATCGGCGTCCATTGAAGTGATAATCGCCACATCAGGGTACAGGGTTAAAAAAGAGCGGTCATACTCGTCGGCCTCAACCACAACTACATTGTTTTTACCATATAATACATTACTGTTGTAGTTTGTTGAAATACCCCCCAAAAAGGCGGAACAATCGTTACCTGAATCCCTTAAAATGTGGGCAATCATTGTAGAGGTAGTGGTTTTGCCATGCGT
>DASXMZ010000546.1:0-7106 GCA_036495385.1 Mucilaginibacter sp.
GCCTTATTAATACCCATGCCTGCATAACCCGGAACTACTCTTTGTGAACCGTTATAAGTTAGCGTTAAAATAGAAGCGTTTTTTGAAAGAAGCTTTTGCGCTACCCGCGCTATTCTCAGCAGGGAATAGGCGCTGATATTAAAAGAGTCCATCAAGTCCTCGAATGGAATATCGATATAGGCAGGTGCCGGCTCATTGCTCCCGGGAATACTGTAACACAAAACGTTCTGACTGCCAAAAGCAACTCCATGTAAAATGTAGTCGATGGGGCCTAAGGCCTCATATACATCATTCAAAAACGCCGTTATCTGGCTTTCGTTTCTTACATCAACCTCAGCAGCGAACCGGCTATCCATCCCCGCCTTTTGCATCAAAAATAGAATCTCGCCTTTGGTTTCCGGCACATAACTCAGCGCAACCCTACAGCCTGATTGATGTAGTTTTACGGCAATATCGTAAGCTATTGAGCTGTCGTTCCTGACGCCAAAAATTACGGCAACTCTGTCTTTATTGTTGATCATCAATTATCTCTTGAAACTGAAATAGCGCTGTTAGTGCCGCCAAAACCATAGTTAAGGCAGGTGATACTATTAATTTCTTTAGCGATGCTTTGTTTTGGGATAAGGCGCCTGTAGGCCTCCAGCGGTTTTACCGGCCCCCGCCAATGCTCAGTTTTTTGGAACGGCTCTAATTCGGGATTTAATGTATCCGAATTTAAACAGGGTAGTACTTTTTGTTCTTTAAGCATTAATAATGCAGTAATAAACTCCACCGAACCTGCAGCGCCAAGCATGTGCCCGAATTGCGATTTTGGAGCAGAAATATGATAACCGTCTTCACCTAATACATCTACCACACTTAATAATTCAATCGAGTCTCCGGCAGGAGTTGATGTACCATGCACCTTTACCACATCTGGTTTTATACCTGAATCACCCGACAAACCTTTCCACAATCTTTTTTGTCCTAAAAATGAAGGATAAAACATATCACCATCACCATCGGAATTGTTAAAATATTCATCAATTACGCCAAGAATAACGGCACCCCGTGCTTTTGCTTGTTCGTACTCTTCCAGTGCAACAATTCCACACCCAAATGAACAAACAAAACCATTCCTGTTTAAATCAAAAGGGCGCGAGCTTTCCTGGGGACTAAAGCCGCGGCTTAGCACCTGCATCCCATCAAAACCAATAAATGTTTCTAACGATGTCCCTTCTATACCGCCGGTGATGATACGGTCCTGTAATCCAAATTTTATAAGCCTGTATGCATATCCTATATTTCCAAGGCCTGTGGCACAAGCAGAGACAATCGCCTCACAAACGCCCCGGTTTTTTATAAAACAGGACACATTTGCGGCTTCGCGGTATGACATGGTACGGTCAACCGCGTGCGACCCCGCCGTACGGGTTTTCTTTCCTAATTCATAAAAATTATGCCAGGCGGCCCTTAATATTACGTTCCCCGAACCGCCGGACCCCATTACAACCCCCGTTTGTTCCGATTGAACCTCTGTGTCCGTCCAGCCCGCCATTTTGATGGCGTCGAGTGTGCCAATCATAGCCCATATACTGCCAACATCGGCCGTAGCTAAATTTCCGTACGGTATCCTGTTTAGTTTATCAATGTAGGTTTCGGGATAATTATTGTCGACAAGTGAGGAGTAGATCACATCCAAACCCATTTCCTCCTCGGTTATAAAGCCAGATACTGTCGATCTTACGTTTTTACCGTAAGCAATGGCTTTGTCCCATTCCCTAATTAAACTTTGGTTTGAGAATAATTTCCCACTAAAATCGGCCAGATCTGAACAGCCGGGAAAAGCTCCGCCCATGCCTACTACTGCAACTTTTCTACCGGGTGTTTGCATAACTTATTGGTTTGCTTTTGCCTTTGTCCTGATAATCAGGTCAACCACATTTTTTACTTTTGATCCTAAATCGTCAATATCGTCGTCCTCAAATTCCACCCCAAACTTTTGCTCGGTTTTAACAACAATGTTTATCATTTCGGTTGACGGTGTATTTAAATCTGCAAGAAAATCGGTTTCTTCCGTTACGCCGGCTAATTTCTCGGGATCTATAGTTCTTACGGTTTTTAAAATTTCAACCAGTCCGTCAATTATTTCTTGTCTTTCCATTATTGTTCAAATTGTTTATTAAAAAGTTCGCTTTTTATTGCCCTGCAGATAACATCGCTCAAATCTGCTACAAGCGTAAAGTCATTACTCACATCATAATTCAATAGCCGCTCATCATTAAAGCTGCTAAAATATTCATCTAAATCCAATCCTTTGGGCGCTTTGTAAATTCTTCCATCGCATATCATTTGCCTGAATTTATAGAATTTGATATGTCCAATGTTAACAAAAGTGTCACCCTTCTCCAAATAGTTGTGGAAAATAACCTTCCCGATACTTACAAACCTCGGAAGAAATTTCTCTGCCAATTCAAGCGGGCCCAGCCCCTGTTTTTCGCACTCTAAAAAAACGCTGCATGATCCTGTTGCTGCCTGGGCAAACGACTCTACCTGGTCAACCCCTCTAAACAATCCGAAGTGATCCTGCACATCCCTTTTTGTTGGCGTATAGCTTGCCACTATGCCCGCCTGGGGCGAATGCCAGTGATATTTGTTGACGAGTAATTTTGTAGGTCCGTGGAGCACCAATATGTCTTTTGGGTGCCAGCATACCAGGTTATCCATTTTTAACTGCCCTTTTTTTAATAAATTTTATTGTCATATTAAGCCGCCGTTAATATGGATATTAGTGCCATTTATATATGATGCTTTATCCGAAAGTAAAAATGCAATTGTTTCCGCAATGTCTTCCGCCTTTCCAAACCGTTTTGCCGGGATCATTTTAAGATACTTTTCTTTTTCGACCTGCGGGATTGCAGCTGTCATATCAGTTTCTATAAAACCGGGCGATACGCTCAACACCCTGATTTGGTGTTCCTGGTTAAGTGCCGACACTTCCTGTGCCAATGATTTTGAAAGCGCAACCAGCCCGGCCTTCGACGCCGCATAAACCGACTGAAAAGCATTCCCTGTTTCACCTACACATGAGCTTATATTTATAATAACGCCTTGTTTGTTAAGGTTAAAAATCTTCAACGCGGTTTTACTGATCATAATGGGTGCTTTCAAATTTATATTAAGCATCGCATCAATTTCGCGTTCGGGCTGATAGATCAATGATTTATCAAACGTTACGCCGGCGTTATTAATTACAGCATACAATGAATCGGAATGATCCTTTTTTAACTGCTTACAAAAGCTGTCCAACTGCTCATTGTCCGAAAAATCAGCACATAAAATATGGCTGCCCGGTATAACGGTTTTAAAACTTTCTTGTTTGGAAGCGTGTAATATTAAAGTGAAATCGCCCGAAAGCCTTTGTGAAATTGCCAGGCCTAAGCCCTTGCTGGCCCCTGTAATTAATATTTTTCGTTTCTCCATCCGGTATGAAAGTCAAAATTAAGAGTTTTTGCCGTATAATAAATAAAATGGTCAGCTATTCGGATTCAAAATGGAAAAAGCGTTAACTGATCTGAGGGTTTTTCTTCCTTTTGTTTCGGTTTAACTTCTCCGAAATTAGAAAGCGAAATGCCAAGCAGCCGTACTTTTTTGTTATCAGGGATCGTGGCCGCCAGCAGTTGTTTTGCTGTTGTACAAATAGTTTCCAGGTCATTTACGCCTGCCGGTAAAGAATGGTTTCGGGTAATCTGTTTAAAATCGCTGTATTTTATTTTAAGCGTTATGGTACGCCCTTTTAGCTCATAAGCCAGCAAGCGGTTGCAAACGGTTTTCGCAATTTTATCCAGCTCGGCCTCCATTTCTTCGGTGGTTGTCAGGTCGTAAGCAAAAGTATCTTCTGCAGCTAACGATTTTGTTTCGCGATGTGGCTGTACTTCGCGGTTATCAATTCCTCTTACAATCTGGTAATAAAACCTTCCAACTTTGCCAAAGTGTTTTGTCAATTCTTCCTCCGAAAGTTTCTTTAAGTCTTCGCCGGTGTGAATTCCCATTTTTTTCATTTTTTGCGCAGTTACTTTTCCTACTCCAAAAAACTTCTCAACCGGCAGTTTTTCCATAAATGCCTCTATTGCCGATGGGCCGACGAAGGTTAACCCGTCGGGCTTGTTAATGTCTGATGCGATTTTTGCTACGAATTTGTTTGTGGATATACCTGCCGAAGCGGTTAATTGCAGTTCATCTTTTATAGCTTGTTTTATTTGTTTCGCTATTTCAATTGCCGAACCGATATTTAGCTTATCAGTAGTAACGTCGAGATAAGCCTCATCAAGCGACAGTGGTTCTATAACATCTGTATACCTGCTGAATATTTCACGTAGCTTGTAAGACACTTCTTTATAGGCGGCGAAACGCGGCCGCACAAATAATGCGTCAGGACAAAGCTGTAGCGCTTGTTTTGATGGCATTGCCGACCGGATGCCAAACTTGCGTGCTTCATAGCTGGCTGTGGCCACAACACCTCCCCTCCCTTCGGGCATACCGCCAACAACCAAAGGTTTGCCTCTGTATTCGGGATTATCACGCTGTTCAACAGAAGCATAAAATGCATCCATATCAATATGGATTATTTTACGATAATTTTGAATTGATGCCTTTTCCATTAACAACAGAACATACTATTCAAATATACAGTGCTCCCCTGATATCAAATGAATATTGGCCTACAAAAGCAGCGGTATCCGCTATTGCGTGATGTCGTACTTAATCATTATCGTTGGTAGCAGAGTAGCCAGATCAAGCGGTATCTGATCAGTCGAAAAAATTGGTTTGCGATGCGCATAGAAATTATAAACTGCCTTTTGCAATCCCGGCGTGCCTGCGGGCGGTGGGTTAAAACTAAAATTAAACGGTATTATAAAATCATGGGATTTTTCATTGTCGGGGATAATCCATTTATGATTCGATTTTTTTAGGGCATTTATCACCGGACTGGCCAAAACAGCGTCGTCGGCATAATAAATAACCATTTTGGAAATACGACCCTTTTCGTCAGCTGAAAATTTGAAAACGACAAGACCGCTTGCTCTTTTTTGCACCATTTCTGGCGATACTGTTAAACTATCCCTGAAAAATGCGGTCATTACATCTTTTCCTCCCTGGAACGGGAACGCCAGTTTTTCCTGCGCCATGCTGCTGAGCGTAAGCAATATGGCTGATATACTTAAAAATATTTTCTTCATAATTGTAGTCGAATTGATAATCAGTTGATTTGGTGATCCCGATAGCTATCGGGATGATTTTTCAAACATAATCAACTTAATCCTCCAAAGGAGTCTTTCAGGACAACACTATCAACAAAAAACTAATCTTTAGGTTCTCTCTTGCTGCCTTCATAAAGTTCATACTCCAATAGCCGGCAGTCAAGTTTGCCATTGTAAAATTCAATTTTTCGCGCTGCCTTCAGGCCTATTTTTTTTGCAAGATCCGGGTTGCCGGTAAAAATATAGCCACGATAGTCCAGACAATCCTTTTTCATAAAGTCGCCCATGCGCTTATATGTTGCCTCCAGCTTGGTATGTACACCAAGTCGTTCGCCATATTCGGGATTAAACATTATAACCCCTGGTTCAGCCGGTACAGGTGTTTCGGCAAAATCGCAAACGCTGAATTCGATCAAATGATCAACACCCGCAGTTTTTGCATTTTTTTGTGAGATATCTATGGCATCCGCCGAAATATCGGTAGCGATGATTTTAAAGTTAACCTGCTTTTTTGCCTTATCCTTTAATTTTCTTCTTTCCGAAAAAAATACAGTTTCATCATAACCCATAATATGCATAAAGCCATAATTCATCCTGAAAAGGCCCGGGCATTTATCGGTTGCCAGCAGGGCTGCCTCAATAGCCAACGTTCCTGAGCCACACATAGGGTTTATAAAAGTGCTGTTTTTGTCCCACAGCGTGGCCATAATAGTTGATGTAGCCAGGGCCTCGAGCATTGGCGCCTTGCCCGGAATTTTTCTGTAGCTGTGTTTGGCCAGCGTTTCGCCCGATGTATCTAAAAATATGTCAGCGTCGTCGTCCTGCCAGTATAAATGAACCAATGTTTTATTTGCGTCAGCGCCAGAGTTCGGCCTTATCCCTTTTATTGATTTTATCCTGTCGGCTATGGCATCCTTAACTTTTACATTTGCAAAAAGCGGGGTAAGTATGTGCTCATTATTCACAGTTGATGATACCGAAAAATAGCCCGTAAAATCAATCAGCTTTTCCCACTCAACTTCAACAATATTATTATAAAGTGCCTGCGGATCGGCTGCTTTAAAGCTTTTTATTAAATATAAAACCTGGCTTGCACAACGCAAATTAAGGTTTAACGCTATACAATCTGTAACCGTACCTAAAAGCTCAACGCCCGTTTGAAAAATTCGCGTAGGTTTAAAACCCAGCGCTTCTACCTCTTGCTGTAAATAAGCTGATAACCTTTTATTGCAGGTGATGATGATTTTACTTTCGGTGTGGAAAACTTGCATGATATTTGGGCGAATTTATGAATTAAATACGCCCGATTTTAGTTTTGATCTGCTAACTTTACATTTTAAATTTTTTTAACAATGGAAATTAAGGGTAAGGTACATGAAGTGGCTCCAACCGTGCAGGTTACAGACTCACTTAAAAAAAGAGAATTGATACTTGAATATATTGAGAATCCTCAATATCCGGAATATTTAAAGTTTGAAGCTATACAGGATCGCTGCAATTTATTAGACAATGTAAAAGTTGGCGATGATATTGAGGTTTTCTTTAATTTGAAGGGAAGGCCGTGGACTGATAAAACAGGCAAAAAAAGCTATTTTAACTCGTTGCAGTTGTGGAAAGTTAATGTATTGGCAGGAGCCGGCGCAAACACAACACCTGCCTATGCTCCTCCAGCCGATTTGAGTTCATCGCCTGAAGAGGATGATTTGCCGTTTTAATCAGTTTGCAGTCATTAGTTTGCAGTAGGCAGTTAAAGATGCTTTAATATAACAGAAATAGCCCATTAGCGATAAATGGGCTATTTCTGTTATATGGTTTTACAAACTGCAAACTTGCAACTGCCTATTGCCCAATGTCATTAGGTTAAGA
>DASXMZ010000547.1:0-3065 GCA_036495385.1 Mucilaginibacter sp.
ATTGTTGATTTTTTCTGTTTATTGTTTCTTCGACAGCGTTGCCAATAGTTCTGTCAGGCTTTCTAACATCATAACGTACGCTATCCTGAAGCCCTCCGAAATCCTTTCCATTCGTTCAAGCGATTCATTATAAATGGAAATATTCACTGTGGTTATACCATTTTGTTCGCTGAAATTGTGGTCCCATTCAGAACCTGTCGGGTCGGGGTTTTCGTCTTTATCGGCAAATGCGTTATATAGCTTAAAATTGATTTTGGGGGTAATAGAAGTATATTCCTGCAATACCCAGCGCTCTTGCCCCTCAGGGCTTATCATGGCATAAAATCTTCGCCCCCCTACTTTAAAATCCATATACTTGGTTTTGACACGCATTGGTGCAGGCGCCCCCCATTGGTCCAGCAGTTCGGGTTTGGTAAAGGCATCCCATACTAACGACTGTCCGGCATTAAATTCCCTGGTAATGTATACCGTTTTAGCTGCCTTGTCAACGTTAAAATCAAATAGCAAATTATTGTTCATTTTTTCTGGTTTTTAATTGTTGATAATACTTCGTCAAGTTGATTAAATTGAGTTTCCCAGTTTTGTCTGAATTGAGCTAACCAATTGTCAAATTCCTTCATTTTTCCTGCATTAAAGTGATAATAAATTTCCCGGCCGGTTGGCTCGGGTTTAATCAACTCGCATTCGTGCAATACTTTAATATGTTTTGATACGGCCTGCCGGCTCATATCAAATTTTTCGGCCATTGCGTTGGGCGTTAATGCCTGTATAGCAATTAAAGCTAAAATAGCCCTGCGTGTTGGGTCGGCTATGGCCTGGAATATATCTTGTTTCATTTTGCAGCGTTTAATTAAGCAACCTACAGGTTGCAAATATATATGCAACTTTTGAGTTGCGCAAATTTATTTTGATTATTTTTTTAAGTAAATTGATAGGAATTTATAGGAGGGTAGTGTTAGAAGGGAAACGCCGGATTAAGGAACATTAATTTTTTTGAATTTAATCGTCTATTTTTGTAATGGATAATTATCCTTTAAAATTTTAAAAGTTCGGTCGAAAGAATTAATATGATAATAGAAGAGGGAAATGCGGAAAAATTCATATCCGTCATGTTCAACTTGAGTAATGCGATAAAAAATGAGTCTGAACATTGCTGTAAAATCTGTGGTGATCTCAATGAAAAAGAATTATTTATTATCGCTTTTATTGGGGAAAATAGAAGTGTCAAAATGAGTGCGATAGCTGATTATATACAAGCGCCCCTGAGCACGTTGACCACCATTGTTGATAAACTCGTCACCAATAAATTCCTTTTACGTTATAATTCCAATGACGACCGACGTGTCGTAAAAGTTGAACTTGACCGGAAAGGAAAAGCCTCTTTTAAAGAATTCAAAAACCGCAGGGAAATTATGGCAAAAAAAGTACTGGGTCATCTCAGCGAAGCGGAGCAAGATATGCTTATTGCTAATCTTACCCAGCTCGTCACGTCAATTCAACTTTAAAATTAATTTTTTTGTTTATTTATTTCGAATATCGTACTATTGCACAGTCGAATTAAATTGATTTTAAATGAACATCAATAGCTAATTATTAAATTATTACTTCAATTAAAACACAGAAAAATGGACGAAAGTATATTAATAACCGGAGCGAATGCTGGGATCGGGAAAGAGGCTGCCCGCCAGTTAGCATTGAAAAAAGAAACAAAAAAGGTAATTCTTTTCTGTAGAAACCAAGTGAAAGCCGAAGCAGCAAAAAAGGACCTTGAGGAGCAAACAGGAAAAAAGATTTTTGAAATTATTATTGGGGATGTTGCGGATGCAAATTCTGTAAGAAAAGCAGTAGAAAAAATAAAGGAACCTATTGATGCATTAATTTTAAATGCAGGTGGCGTAGTTGGGAAAACGGCTGGGAACATTACACATTCCGGTATGAATGCATTAGCTGCTACGAATATTTTAGGTCATGTAATTTTAGTGGAAGAATTAATTAAACATGATAAGTTAAAAAATACAGTATTAATAGCGAGTGCCGAAGCCGTACCAGGAGTAAAGATGCTCGGAATGAAACCCGTTTCAATGAAGAATTCTTCTGTAGATGAGTTTGCTGCTGTTCTTGATGGATCATATTTTGGTGATAAGTTCGATGCATTGGAAGCATACGGCTACGTTAAATATGCAGCAACCATGTGGGCGTTATCAATGGCAAGAAAATATCCTGACCTCAAATTTATTGCTATGAGTCCCGGGAATACGAAGGGAACTGGGGCACCGGATAATTTGCAGCCAGCTATGAGATTTATGTTGACGTATTTTATGATGCCTATTGTATTTCCATTGATAGGAGGAATGGTGCATAAGTTAGAAGTAGGCGCAAAACGCTTTGTAGATGGCATTTCGGATGAGCGATATAAAAGCGGCGTTTTTTATGCAAGTAAAGAGGGTAAGTTATCAGGTGATGTGGTTGACCAGAGCACTTTTTACACTGATTTGAAAAATACTTCATTTCAAGATAACGCTGACAAGGCAATTCATCGATTTACTAAATAATTTCTTACTCGTGCGCCCACCTGGGCTCGAACCAGGCCCCAAAAGATTATAATCACTCCTCTGTATCCTCCAATTGAAATAAAATTTCGACAGTAGTATTAAAAACTTTCGCCATCCGTAAAGCAAGTAGGGTGGAGGGGATAAACTTTCCGGTTTCAATAGAATTTAATCCTTGTCTGGATATGCCTATGTTTTTGGCAAGATCGGCTTGTGTCCAGTTTTTCTTGGCGCGTTCAACCTTTATTGTGTTTTTCATACGCCGTATTTTCTTTTCGAAATGATCCAACCAATAAAATAAAAGAGCCAGCAATAGCATATCATTTGCGCATAACCAAACCAGGCGGGGTTAGATATATCGCACAGGCCCAGCAAAAATAAGAGCGTCAGCAACATTGCTGTCAACGCAAAGCCGATAACCACGGCTTCAAATTGAACCCGTTGCTTCACTTCGTCCATTGCCGAAAAGGATTTGATGTATGTAAAAATAAAAATGGAAAAAGTAATGATTGGCAC
>DASXMZ010000548.1:0-4748 GCA_036495385.1 Mucilaginibacter sp.
AGATTACGCATACCAGTACGATGCCGGCTGTTATTGTGAGTACTTCCTTGTGTTGAAAATATACGCTGACAAACAATCCGCCTACTGCAATGAAAACTATCCAAAAACCATAGTATAACAAGCGGATTCGGGCCTGTTCAAAGATAGATTGATCAGTTGAAAGTATTTTTTTTATTGAAAAGTTAAAAAAACCTGCTTCTTTGCTCATTAATTCCAAGTGTCAATCCAATTAATTCTGAAAATGATAGCAATAACAAGGAAAAATAGCGTATTTGCCGCGCCCTGAAATTGATTTCAATAATTTATCGGATATCTACATGCAATTAATTAGCCAAAGATGAAAGAGACTCTTCTAATATCCTCAATTTTGACTCTGTATCGGCTTTTTTCTTTAACTCAACCTCAATTATTGCCGGTTTTGCACTGCTCATAAAACGTTCATTCTCTAACTTAGAGTTAACGGATCGTAAAAAACCCACCAAATATTCTTTTTCTTTTTGCAGACGGGTAATTTCGGCAACCGGATCTAAATTTTCTTCAAAAGGTACATAAAATTCGTCTGTTGACACCATAAAGCTAATTGCCCCATTTAGCTTCTCGGAAACGATATTTAGATCGCTGATATTACCCAGCTTTTTTATGATTAATTCATAATTTTTGTAAGGGATTGTCTTATAAGTAATTGTCGGATTTTCCTTTACGGAAAGCGAAAGTATTTCCTTTTGTGAAATCTGCTTATTATTACGAATATTTTTAATCTTTGTAATAACCTGCTTTATTATTTCCATCTCATCCAAGAGCTGTGCATTTATTTTCCCATAAGTTGGTAATTGGGCAACAATGCAACAGTCATATTCCGCACGTTTCCCAAATAAATCATCATGCCACAACTCTTCCGAAATAAACGGCATAAAAGGATGAAGTATCTTTAAAATGTTTTCAAGAAAACTTACCGTAACACCGTATGTATCAGCATCAATGGGTAATTGATACCCCGGTTTAATCATTTCAAGATATTCCGAACAAAAGTTATCCCAAACCAGCTTATACGTCGACATCAATGCCTCCGAAATTCTGTACTGAGCAAAGTTTCCTTCAATTTCAACTAACGCCTCGCTAAACTTGCTTTCAAACCAGTCAATAGCTACCCGGTTGTTGTTTTTAAGGTCTTTGTCAACTGTCCAGCCCTTAATCAACCTGGAAGCATTCCATATTTTATTGAAAAAATTACGCCCCCACTCACAATGGCTTTCATCAAACATTAGGTCGTTTCCGGCTGGCGAGCTGCGCAGCATCCCCACTCTCACGCCATCCGCCCCGTACTTTTTCATCAAATCCAACGGATCGGGAGAATTACCAAGTGATTTCGACATTTTCCGGCCAAGTTTGTCACGAACAACACCGGTTAGATAAACATTTTTAAAGGGGACTTCGTCTCTGAACTCATTCCCCGCCATAATCATCCTGGCCACCCATAAAAACAAAATTTCGGGTGCGGTCACCAAATCATTTGTAGGGTAATAATAATTTATATCGTCGTTATTGGGGTCTTTAAACCCGTCAAATACCGATATAGGCCACAACCACGAAGAAAACCAGGTGTCTAATACATCCTCATCTTGAACCAAATCTTCAGCTTTGAGATTTGATCCGTCAGCTGACGGATGAGATCTGAGATTTTTTGCTTCTCCATACGCAGCTTCGCGGGTTTTTGCAACAACGTATTGCCCATCGGGTAAATACCACGCGGGTATTTGCTGTCCCCACCACAACTGGCGGCTTATACACCAGTCTCTGATGTTCTCCATCCAATGGCGGTAAGTATTCACGAATTTTTCGGGAATCAGCTTTATTTCGCCCTCCAGAACATAATCTAATGCTGGTTTTGCCAATTCTTCCATCTTGCAAAACCACTGCATTGATAGTTTAGGCTCAATTACAGCGTCGGTGCGCTCTGAAAAACCTATTTGCGATTTGTAGTCCTCTACTTTTTCGAGGTAACCATCTGTTTCCAGCAGAACTACAATTTTTTTACGTGCTGCAAAACGGTCTTCGCCCACTAATATTTTGGCATTTTCATTAAGCGTCCCGTCGTCATTTAAAATATCAATAACCGGCAGGTTATGTTTTTGGCCGAGTTCATAATCATTTAGGTCATGCGCCGGGGTAACTTTCAAACAACCTGTACCAAAATCCATTGAAACGTACTCATCCAGAATAACCGGTATCTCCCTGTTTATAAGCGGAATTAATACTTTTTTTCCGTGCAGGTGAGTATATCTTTCATCATTGGGATTAATACAAATCGCCGCATCAGCCATAATGGTTTCAGGTCGGGTGGTTGCTACGGTTAGGTAGTGAGTAGTGAGTGGTGAGTGGTGAGTGGTTGGCAATTCACTGCCTTCTGACAACTCACCATTCACTACTTTATATCTTATATAATAAAGCTTCTGATTAACTTCCTTACGTATAACCTCTTCATCGGATACGCCGGTTTTGCCTATTGGATCCCAGTTTACCATACGGACACCACGATAGATTAACCCTTTTTTATGAAGGTGGATAAAAGTATCAAATACCGCTTCAGATAAATCATGTTCCATTGTAAACCGGGTGCGGTCCCAGTCGCACGAGGCTCCAAGCTTTTTTAACTGTTCAAGTATGATGCCCCCATATTTTTCTTTCCACTCCCAGGCATACTTCATGTATTCGTCGCGGGTTATATCTTTTTTTGTAATTCCGCGTTCTTTGAGCATAGCAACCACCTTTGCTTCAGTTGCGATGCTTGCATGATCTGTCCCCGGTACCCAGCAGGCATTTTTGCCTTTCATACGTGCACGGCGTATCAGTACATCCTGTATCGTGTTATTCAACATATGTCCCATATGCAGCACCCCGGTAACATTTGGCGGCGGCATTACAATAGTATATGGCTCACGTTCATCAGGAACGGACTTAAAAAATTTATGTTCTAACCAGTAGCTGTACCACTTTTCTTCGGCTTCTTTGGGCTGGTATGTTTTGGAGATATTCATGATGCGCAAAAATAATGATTTTACCGCCTTGACCCAAGGCTACCTGCAAGTGACAGGTGTTTTTTAGCGTTTTTAATGCCATAACTATGATTATTCATGCTGTTATTTAATTTTAAAGGTATTTATTAGGGCTACGCCGTTTAGGTGAGGCAACAATATTTTTACAATTAAAAAGTTATCAAATAAATAAGATGCGGGTATGAAAATATCGCCTTTACAACGCTTCCTGACAGGAATTATAAATAAAGCAAAATCATCATTTTTAATAAAATGGTTTAACCGCTAATAAGTTTACCGGTGTTGTTTGAGTTAACTTTCCATTTTCCTACCTTTAAATTAAAACATTCATAAAATATCATGAAATTAAAGTTCGCAAACTTAATACTGATGGGATTGCTATCCTTATCGGTTTGTTCCTTTGTTGTCGTCAGCGGGAAGAAAATGAAACATAAAACAAAAACCGGTGCCATCCCGCCAAAAAAATTTATTGACCCCGCCAACATGGATCTGTCGGTAAAACCGGGAGATAATTTTTTTGAATACGCCAATGGTACCTGGTTAAAAGAAAACGCCATCCCTGCAAAAGAAACCCGCTGGGGAAGTTTTAATATCCTTCGCCAGGAAAATACCGATAAGCTGATTGGTTTGTTGAATGATGTAAGCAAAACATCACACGCAAAGGGTACGCTTGAACAGCGCGTAGGCGATCTTTACGCAAGCGCAATGGACAGCCTTGCTATTGAAAAACTTGGCTATGATCCAATCAAAGCAGATTTACAGCGAATTGACGACGTAAATGATATTAATGGTGTAATTGCCGAAGCCGTTTATGAACGTACCCACGGCGAAGGCTCCCCTTTATTTGGCTTTAACGTTGGGCAGGATTCTAAACACGTAACAAAACATATTGTCGAAATCGGCCAGGGAGGTACAAGCTTACCTGACCGTGATTATTACTTGAAAAGCGACGAAAGGACTAAGAAAATACAGGATGCTTACCGCCAATATATCATTACCTTATCTACCCTAACCGGCACAAGCAACGACGTGGCTGCGAAAAACGCCGCAACTATTTTTGGCATTGAAGCCGCCCTGGCTAAAGTGCAACTAAGCAGGGTTGCTTTGCGCGATCCAAATGTTACTTATAATAAGTTTTCGGTAGCGGATTTTAGTAAAACAACACCGAATTTAAACTGGACAGCATTACTCCCTGATTTGAAAGTTCCGGGGCAGGATACCATGATTGTTGCAGAGCCCGCGTTTTTTAAAGCTGAGAACGATATGTTAACCTCAATCCCAGTTGAAGATTGGAAGGTTTATCTTAAATGGAATATTTTAAGGGGTTCGGCCGGGGCGCTAAGCTCGCCTTTTGTAAAAGCAAATTTTGCCTTTAGCAGCGCACTGAGCGGGCAAAAAGTTCAGGCGCCACGTACTGAACGCATGTCGGCATTGGTTGACGGCGGTATAGGAGAGCTATTAGGTCAGTTGTATGTGGCAAAATACTTTACACCGGCCGCTAAACAATACATGGTTGATTTGGTGAACAATTTAAAAGTAACATTAGGCGAGCGCATTCAAAATTTAACATGGATGAGCGATGCTACTAAAGCCCGCGCATTAAAAAAATTAAATGCATTTACGGTTAAGATAGGATATCCTGATAAATGGCAGGCATATGAAGGATTATCTATAGACCGTGATGATTTTGCCGGT
>DASXMZ010000549.1:0-5091 GCA_036495385.1 Mucilaginibacter sp.
CGATTATCCGAACATAACTGCCTTTAATGTTATCAGCAACAATATACAATTTATTATTCAATACAAACATGGAGGCCGCAAAGTCACTAACTAAAGTAACAGAATTAACATCAGTGGAAATTTTAGCGGTGTCTGATTCCGATACAGCATTCGACCAACCCAATATTACATTATTTTTATAAAAAGCAAGACTTTCGCCAAGTGGGATGTGACTCTTTTCCATTAACTTTCCTGTATGGGCGTTCAAAGAAATAAGCCCACTGGTATCACGGTATAAAGCGCAATACAACCTTGAACCGTAAATCTCCATATCGCTGCCCCCTGTCCCAATATGAGTATTATTTACACTATAGAACAAATCCGGGTAAAGCTTTTTTGAATTGTAATCATAAAAAGTTAGCGAGCCCGCTGTTGTTGTGCTTCCCTGGTTTAAAACATATAAACCGGTTGTAAGCTTAACAGACAAGCCAGTATTAACGGTTGTTAAATGAACCGGGGCCATTTTTACTTTATGACAGGACTGAAGCACAATTAATATTACAAGCGAGGCAATGAGATAATTGAATTTAATATTTTTCATGATTATTTGAAGGTTGTAGATAGATAGTCGAATAAAAAAGATTAGGGCTTTAAATTCAACTACGTAAAGCTAACTATTTACCCTATCAAATAAAAATTCTTTGTGCCTCATCCTAAATCCCTCTCCAAAGGAGAAGGGCCTTATAAAACCCTCTTCTTTGGAGGCTGCAGGGCTTAATTTATTTGATATTTTACCCCCGCCATAAAGTTAAATCCCCGAGTATTATAGCCGAGCCAGTCGGTATACTTTTCGTCGAACAGATTTTTAAGATCGGCGAACAAGCTTATGTGTTTATTAACATCAAATTGCAGGTGAGCATCAACCAGGTTATAATGTTTTAGTGTAACTATAGTCGTCGGAAAAGTGTTAAAGTTTTGATCTGTCCTGTCGCCTGTGTATTTATAATTTATGCCGGCAGAAAAGCTTTTAATAAACTGATAATAAATATTTGCCCCACAAGTGTTCTTGGGTCGGCGGTAAAGGTTATTTGTTACAACACCATTCGCGTCAGTAAGCGTCCCGGTCACGTAAGCGGCATAAGCAGAGGCTGTGAGTT
Organism: Mucilaginibacter sp.; assembly: GCA_036495385.1. Taxonomy (GTDB): domain Bacteria; phylum Bacteroidota; class Bacteroidia; order Sphingobacteriales; family Sphingobacteriaceae; genus Mucilaginibacter. Next base: position 1,137 of record DASXMZ010000549.1, read on the forward strand.
TATCCATGTTTAACTTCAACTCACTTTCAAATCCTTTATCGCGCTGCGAGGCTCCATTTTTGTAAAAGGCGTATGGTGAAACAGATTCAGTATAAAAATAAATCACATCCGTTGTGTTGTTCTTATAAAATGCCGTATTAAAAGATAAAGTATTTTTGATCAGTTCCCAGTCAAAGCCAGCCTCGTATGATGTTGTAGTTTCTGGCTTTAAATTAGGGTTGCCATATTGGGATGACAGCTGGTACAATGATGGTGCTTTAAATGCCGAAGCAATTGTCGCGAAAAGCTTAAACTGATCAGCCAAAAATATGGATGGATTGATGGTGTAGGTAAAGTTATTGCCATACTTACTGTGATGGTTATATCGGCCGCCTAATTCCATGTGAAATATCCCGGCTTTGTAGAATAACGAACTGTAAATGCTGGTGATGCTATTGTGCGCCGAATCGGAGCTGATAACGCTTGCAGGCGGATTATACTGGTCAGTGCTGCTATGTTTAAAGTCAGCGCCACTGGTCAGGTCAAAATGCTTGCCCGGTTTGTAATTTAAAATGGCTTCAATATTGGTTATGCGCCCTTTATTTTTGGTATCCTGGCGAGTGGAGTCATTTAATGTTGTCGGCGGGTCGTTATAATTATTCCATACATTGTTTTGACTCGCATTAAATATCAGTGTCCCTTTTTTCAACAGCAACTTGGCTCCTATGCCGCCAAATAAAAAAGTATTGTTGTAGGTGTAAGTGTCATCTTCCTGGTATGCGCCCAGCGGCAAATCGCCTCTGTTGTAACTCGTCTGAAAATTTCCGTTTAAACTGAATTTTTCTGTAATCTGCTGATTTAAATTAACGCTTATCGAAGTTTGATGGAAGCCATCATCTTTAAATCCCGCTTTGCCGGTGGTATCTGTGGCAGCAGGAAAGCCTTTTGAATCGGTGTGTGACAAATTAACTGCTATTCCGGTATTGTTTATTTCGCCATTTAATCCGGCCGATTCATTGAAAGTACTGTACGTGCCCCCGCTGGCCTGCACATTAGCTTTAAGGCCCTGCCCTGCCGGGTGTTTGGTGATGATGTTTATTACACCCGCCACAGCATCTGAGCCGTATAAGGTGGAGCCGCTTCCTTTTAAAATTTCGATATGATCGATCTGATCAAGTGGAAAAGCATTCAAATCATAACTGCCGTCAATTGCTGAGGCATTGTTAGCCGGGAAACCGTCGATGAGGATCAGTGTGTTTCCCGTTGAGGCACCACGGAGATAAAGTGAAGAACTTATTCCCGGCGCATTTTCGGCACCTGAAAAGGTAATACCAGGAATCGTGTTGAGTAGCTGCGGCAAAGATTTTCCCTGTGCTTGGGCGATTTGCTGGCTAGAAATTATTTCCACAACCATCCCGATTTCAGAAAGTTTTTTTGGCGACCGCGTTGCGGTGACCTCCACATCATTTAATACCCTGGTGGTGTCCTGGGCATGCGCTGTTGTACTGAACAGCGCCAGTTGTACAAGCCCCAGGCCTGCAGCAACAATTACATAATTTTTTTTCATGTTGTTGTGAGTTTAAACCCACAGCATACAGAAATGAAAGGAATGGAAACGCAAAATGAAGAGTTTCACATCCAAGCTTCAATCCCCGAAAGCTATGAATAATATTTATGCTGAGGCAGGTCTTCTGACTTACTCCCCTTTTGCCTGGCCTTCCCGACCGCTAGCTAGCGGTCAGTGGCTGATGAATAGACATCGGTTATGGAGCTTACAGCTGCGGGACAGTTACGGAATTACACCGTATTCCCTTTTAATCCTCCCGACTTAATTAGTTGGGAGAAACCTAAAGCGCTGCAAATGTAGAATAAGATTTCATAAATTACAATTATGTGGCGGCTGCCCAACAAAAAGAATCTTTGTTTAGAAAAATATATATTTAGAAAATTTATGTTTTTAGATTAATGGTTAAGTTTTTAAAAAGAATTAGAGAAAACGTCCGGCAGTTCAATACATCGCGTAAAGCGAATACTATTTTTACCTTTCCTTATTCGACCGACGAGATAGAAAGACGCAAACAGGTTTGGGCAAACTTGCAAAAAGGTATTTTACTTGAGGATAAAGGGATTCTGATTAGATGGGGCACCCCTTACTACGAACTTGATCAATTAAAGGAAGGTAAAAAATTCAGGGCCGACAGAACGGAATGGAGTTTGGGTAGACGAACAATTCTTGCTGGCTACGAAAGCAATATAGAGGTTTTAAAATGGGTGTGGAAAGAGCAAAATGCCGTAATAAAGGTTGATGAAAACCTGGGATTGGATGAAGAAGGAGAAAGAAAATTTAATTACCTTAAGACTTATTTGACCGACTTGCTTGGAAAGCCTTCGAAAATGGATATTCAAAAATTTGGCCCCTTAGATATTGGCGAAATTCATTGGGAATATGGGATTGTATCGGTTTATATTATTGGTATTGAACATTTTAATTGTCGTTATAGTTTCCATATCAGCTTAACCACAAATCAAATTTAACGGATGTTGCTATGATTAACGAGGCGTGTTTTAAATCTTAAAAAAATGAAATTATTCTTTTCTCTGGTTTTAACATTGGCAAGTTTGACCGGTATGGCACAGCAAAATATCGATACTGTTTTTCTTAAAAACATACTCGAATCGCACCCTGAATTATTTAGTCATATCCTGAACCATCCCACTCATAACGAAGTACAAATACTTTACACTCAAATAGACCGGGACGAAAACAATATTCCTCATTTTACTTCATTCAGTTATCGGCTAAACCCGAACCGCTATTTCTACCCCGCCAGCACAGTTAAGCTACCTACAGCCATTTTTGCTTTGGAAAAACTAAACGAGCTAAATATCTCCGGCTTAACGATGAAATCAGTTATGAAGACGGATAGTTCTTTCGCCGGAGAAACAAAAATGCTTGAAGATTCTCTATCAGCCAATGATTTACCAAGCGTAGAACAGTATATAAAAGAGATTTTACTGGTAAGCGACAATTATGCATATAACCGGCTTTATGAATTTGTTGGCCGGGCTGAAATTAATGATAAACTGAAAAAGTATAACCTAAATCACACCCGTATTATTGGCCGGCTGGCCATTGGCGATCGCGGCGAAGAAGCTAAACATACCAATGCGATAGATTTTTACAAAGGAAAAAAGCTCATCTATCATCAACCTGCGCAATATGATGCAAGAGAGTACCCAATGCATCTTGATTATATGCTGCAGGGCAAGGGTTATCTCGATAAAAACGACAAACTGGTGATGAAACCCTTTGATTTCAGCGATAAAAACGTTTATCCAATAGCCGATCAGCAGTCGGTATTAAAACGACTGCTATTTCCGGAGGTTTTCCCTGAAAATGACCGATTCAATCTTACTAAAGATCAGTACAAACTCATTTACCATTATATGAGTATGTTCCCGACTGAAAGCAATAATCCAACTTATAATCCGCCGGGATATTTCCCCGCCTACTGTAAATGGCTGTTTTATGGTGGCGACAGTACGGCAGTGATAGAACCACATATCAGGATATTTGATAAGATCGGCGACTCATACGGCTACGACATTGATAATGCTTACATAGTTGATTTTGAAAACAAAGTGGAGTTTATGCTCACAGCCGTAGTACAATCAAATGAAGATGGTATTTACAATGATAATATTTACGAGTACAAAACAGTTTGCCTGCCTTTTATGAAAAACCTGGGGCAAGAGATCTACCAGTATGAATTAAAGAGACCTAAGAAATATCTTCCTGATCTGTCCAAGTATAAATTTAGCTACTGACCGATCACAGATTTTGCAGATTATTATGATTGCACAGATTTTTTTTTGTAAGGTTGTCATCAGCGTAATCAAAATAATCAAATAAATCAGCGATCAAAAAACCACATGCCATTTAAGTTGTTTAAAAGTTAAATAATTTGAACAATAT